>JBFWYF010000239.1:0-9022 GCA_050186685.1 Pirellulaceae bacterium | reverse complement strand
CGCCGCCCGCGTTTCGGTCCTGGCCGAACCCCCAGGCACGTTCCAGATACGGCAGATGTTTGAAGCCCAGATTCGACATGTCGGACAGGTAGGTGATATCGGGACCCATGCGTTGCGCTCCGGTAACCGCAGCCCAGATACCGCGGGGCTCGGCGACTAACGTTACGCCGTCCATGAGCTCGAACCGGGTTTTGCCCTCGCCCGCGGAAAACGTACGGACCCACAATCGACTCCCATCGCTCAGCCCGACGTACGTGCCCCCCCCGCCAAAAGGTAGCGGCCCAGGTTGCTGGTTGATCGATTTCAGGGCCACGCCCGTGACGTTCTCGAACGCGACTTCCGCCGGAGGCTCGTCGGCAACTCCCGCCGCGTGAAGATGCGTCCAGGCGCCTGGCACCTGAGGCCAGCTGGAGACCACCCCTTCCAACTGGTCCCCGTTGACCAGCCACACGGTGTCCTGCTCAGCGGGCACGGTCGTGATACGGCGCAGCAATCGGTCGCGGTCGGTCGGATGAACGGGCAGGCGCCAAACAACGCCCCGCACGGCGGATTTGGGCAGGCTGACCGGCTCAAACCAAACCGGATCCACATGGATCTCCGCGGGCTGAATGGCGACGACGTCTCCCATCAGGACAGCACCGGATACGAGGAGGATGGCGGTGCCGCGGTCGCGGTCCCGAAAGGCTCCCCACGCGAGCCAGTCGCGGGGGGACCACCGCTGCCGGCCCTCGGCCGTATCGACCACCATTCGGCCCTCGCCATCAATCTCCACGAGCGCGGCGGGAACCTGTTGTCCGTCGGCGAGCAACGCCATGGCCTCCGGCTTTTTGCTGGCCGCGTCCTGGTCTCCGCGCGGCGGGTCCTGGGCAGCTACCAGTATGCCCGCCATCAGGCCGATCCATCCCAGGATTCCGGTACGGGCAGGAATCATCATCGCTGGAAGATGGGTAAGTAGTTGTTAGGCATCTGCAGGATGAGGCAGGCCATGGCCGTGCCATACTCAGGACTGATCGGATCGGGCCAGGCACCGTCAGGTCGCTGGCGGGCGATGAGCCAGTCGCGAATCGGTGGGTACCAGGCGGCCCATCCCTCGCCCCCCTCGTGCCACATCGCCTGAGCGGCATAGTAATGTCCGTACAGGAAATAGCCTTGTTCCGTCAACGACACGGCTTGGGGCGAGTTGCTGGCCATGTAGATCAGTCCGCGCCGTCCCTCGTCGCTTTCATAGATCCCTGCGCTGTGCAGCGCCACCACGGCGGCCGCTGAGCGAGGAAAACGGCTTTCGCCAGGTTGGCTCAACATATAGCTGAATCCGCCGTCGGGATTCTGGCACCGCTTGACGTAGCTGACGGCCCGGTCGATGGTGTCCGCGGGCACATAGATTCCGGCATTCTTCGCAGCGCGCAGTGCCATCACCTGGCAGACAGTGACGGAGATATCCGCATCGTCGCGGCGGGGTTCGTACCGCCAGCCTCCTTCGGCGTTCTGACATTGAACGATCAGCTGCACGGATCGGCGTAGCTTCTCGCGCAGTGCGGGGCGTTGAGCCACACCGTAAACTTCCGCCAGAAACAGCGTCGCAAAGCCGTGCCCGTACATCGTCCCTCGTTCCGATGCTTCGGGAAAATTGATCAGACCGCTATCCGTAGCCTGATTCAACACGAAATCCAGGCACCGACTTACGATCGGCGCATGCGGGCCGCGGCCGGGACGGCTTCCTTCGGCCAGAAATGCCATGCCGCACAAGCCCACCACGCCTACATTACGAGCAAAGCTGCCCGTACCGAACGAACCGTCCTCGTTCTGCCGGTTGCTGAGAAACATCAACCCCTTTTCGACGGCTCGGCGCATGGCAGTCGTGAGCAAATTCGTTTGGGCGCTGTCACGTTCCTGGGTCCAGCCCCGCCGCCCGCCTAGCGATCCCGCGTATCCGAAGGCCAACTGCGCCACGAGTGCGCGGCGGCCGATTCGAGCGAGACGCGGAGCGAAATGCGTCATGGCTGCCGCTTCCCTTTTTCGCTCAGGCTCTCGTAGTACCGCCGAATTACGTCGGCGTACGGCGGCAAGAACTCCTCGTTGTCGAGCGATTGCATCCGGCGCCGGACGCGATCGGGAAGCTCTCCCCACACCGATTGGGCGGCACGAATCGCCAGCGGATCGGCCTCGTTCGCGGAAGGTGCCGAACCGGGCAGGTCACCCGGTGCCGTGGCCGGCTGTGCCATCTCCGGCGAAGCCTGGCCGCCGGCACGGGTCGCGCTCGATCGTTGTGAGGCTGGCTGCGAGTTCGGGGAATCTTGTTGGGCGAGCAGTCGGTCCAGTCCTGCCACAATCTGTTGTTGCATTTGCCGCGTCTCGGATGATACGTCACGCCCCCGCAGTCGCGACTCGACGGCCCGCATCGTGCGACTCAATTGGGGCAGCACCGCCCCGGCCGCTCCACGGCGGGCAGCATCTCCCGAAGCGGCCGGCTGGCCCGACGGTTGTTCCCCTGGCGCCTTCCCGCCCTGTACGGGCTTACCGGGATCACTTGGCCCAGAGGAAGCAGCAGGGGACAACCCCTCCAACAGCTGCTCGTCGACCGTGCGGCTGCCCGTCGCCCCCGCCCCTCGAGGTGGAGTTGGCATCTGACCCCAACCCGAGGAAACGACGATGCCGCACATCCCGGCGACGGCCACCCATCCCGTACAAGCTCGCGGCAGGAGGATCCGGGAACCTGCTTCTCCGCTGGGTGACCAACTTGCCGTCTGCATCGTTCACCTCTCTTCCTCAGGTTCTGGACCAGCCGCATCAGAGAGCAACTGTTCTAGCGCGCTGGCCACTTGTTCCTGCTCCTGGGCCAGCTCCTGCAGTTCCCGTTCCTGTGCCGAAGCGAGTGGCTGTTCCGCGGTCCCCGCTCGGGCCAACTCCTCTGTGCGGCGATTGATCTCCTGTTGCCAACTCTTCAGGAACAGGATTTCTTCCCGGGATATTCGGTTCGGACTCTCGTTCTCCGGCGTCGGCGCGTCCGGCGACGCACCCTCCGGCGCGTCCCGAGGCGTATCATCCGGCATATCCGAAATAGACAGTGCGTCTAGCAGGAGCTGCAAGCGACGGGCGGCCAGGTGCTGGAGGCCTGTGACCACCTCGTCCGCGTGACCTGATGCGAGCCCCGTTTCGGCTCGACGCATCGACCGTGCCGCACTGCGTAACCCCTGTGAGACGGCCGGCAGCGACGTCTCCCGCTGGGCCATCGCCTCCGCCGAATCGGCGGCTTGACGCTGGCGCGTAGCCAGTGCGGCGAGCGAAGGCCTGGTGTTTCCTTCCGTCGATTGAGCTGGATCGGTTCCCGTGCGCTGGGTGTCCTGGATCAGCAGTTCCTGTTCGGCCTTCAAGACATGCAATTGTTGCATGAGCAGCCGACGGTCGGCCTGCTGGCGGCTTTCGTCCAGCATCCGAGCGTCGTGTGCCAGCTTCCGACTGACCTCGTTGAGCAACCGAGCGGCTTCCCGCGCGGCGGCGGTCGTTGCCGTGCCGTCGCGGCGCCCCGCGGCTGCCGCCGCCGAAGAAAGTGCGCTGGACGATTCTTCCAAGGACTGGGCGGCCTGCGACTGCCGCAGTTGGTGTAGCCGTCGCTCCAGCTCGTGGACCCCCGTCCCGATCTCTTCCTCCGTCCGTTGAATCTCGGCGAGCGCCGCGGCACGTTCCGTTTCGGACATGCCGGCCGTGGCCTCAGCCTGATCCGCCGCGTGCGTCTGACGCTGTAGCAACCCCCTCGACCGAGAAGCGGCGGTCCGCAATTCTTCGGCCAACTGGCCGTCGTCCCGGTCAGCACTTTCCGACAGGGTCTCGAACAGCGTACGCAATCCGGCGAGCACGTTCTGCTGCGATGCAGCAGCCACACCTATGCGATTCTGCTGGATCTGGCTCGCCGCCGAACGCATTTCGGCGCTCATGCCGGAGTCGCGCAGCCGCCGGAGCGCCTCGTCCATGGTGGCGGCCGCCAACGGATTGGAGTTTCCCAACTCCTGCCGCATGCGTTCCAGTCGCTGCTGCAACCGGTCGAGCTGCGAAGCCATCTGGTGCTGACGGTCCCCCAGGTGATGCAGCGCGCCTCGTTCGTCGGCGGACAGGGCGAGGAGGTCGCGTGCGGCCGTCGGCAGAGAACGTGTTGCGAGCTGAAGCTCTTCCTGGGCGGATGCCAGGTCGCTCACTTCCTGGGCGAGCAGCCGGTACCCCGACCATTGGCTCAGTTGGTCGACCAGCTCTTCAAGTGCCAGGATGGCGCGTTGCTGTCCGGCCAGAATGGTCGAAGGCGGGTCCGCACCTTCGCTCGACTTTCCCTTGCCGCCAGCCGCCGCATTTCCCACCTGCTGATTCCCTTGTTGCACGATGCTCCGGAGCCGGCGCTCGATCGGCAACAGATCCTCCGTCACGACGCGCTGCAGTCGCTGTTGCAGCTCCATCAAGTGCCCCGCCAGCTGGAGGTCCGCGACATGATTGCTCGCATGCTCGCCGAGCAATTGCTGGACAATAGCGAGCGCCCCTTGTTCCTCGTCGAGCAGCCCGCGCACGCGCTGCTGCCCCAACTCGATGGCGGGCCAGGCGACACTGCCCGGCGCAGTGTCAACGGATGCATCGACCGCCGACGCCGCTTCAACCGCGCGGGGCACACTTGCCGAAGACGTCTGGGTGCGCACGGTTCGTTGCAGCTGTAAAGCCGCGTGCAACTGTTGTAACAACGTGGTTTGGCGTCGCTCCGCCCGCTTCATCCATTCTTCCAGCGTGATGATCTGGATCGTCACCTCGACGGGTAGACTCTCCTGGGGCATGTAGTCTGTCGCCACCCATTGCAATTTGATCGACTGACCGGGGACAACATCGGCCAGTTCCTTCAACGCCACGGCTCCGTCGACAATTTGCTGGTGCCCATGCGGCGGCCAGGTCTCCGGCGGCTGTGCCGATGGAGGTGTCGCGGATTCAAAGATCACACGCTGCTGGCCCGCCACTCGCAACAGCGCATTCTGAATAGCCAGGTCGTCCTTTACGACCAGCCGAAACGGGATATCGGCCCCGGGAGTGTAGCTCGTATCCGGCCTTGGCGACTCGATGGCCAGTTGTGGTGGTGAGTCGGCGACCACGTCGATGGCCGCGGGAGTATCCCATGAAACGACCTGGTCGTCACGATCGACCAGCGCCCACCGGTACGTTCCGGACTCGGTCAATCGCCACCCCGGCTCGGCGTCGGCGCGCAGCAGGAATCGACGGCCATCCTCTGCAATTTCGGCCGAGAGTGACTCACGCGATGGCTCGGATAATTCCAGGCGAGCGGACTGGATGGGCTTGTCCACCTCGGCGGCCACCGACACTCGGCTGCCCACCAGCCCGTGTACGCGCACCTCCGCACTGTAAGGAGCGATCCCCGTATACTTCGGGGGATGGACTTGCAGAATTGCCTGGGTCACCCGAGGAGGCTCGACGACTTCCAGTCGGAGCCACGGCATGGTCTGATCATCCCCGCCGGTGGCGCGGTAATGGAACGACTTGTGCACTTGCGACAGACGATGCATCATGCGGCCGCCGGCATAGATCATGGAGTGCGATCGGGCCAGCGATACTGGATCGCCGTCGAACCAGTACCAGATGGCCACGTCGCTGGGCAGGCTGCCGCGCCGATCCACCAGTTCGGCGACGAATTCCTGCCCGGTGGCCAGCTTCCGGGGGGCTCGCGTAAATCCGAGCCAGTGCTCGCGCGGCCAGCTCGCGCGACTCCAAGGCATCAACAGCCGGCGGGCGGCCAAAGACGCGGACGAGCTGTCGCAGGCGATCAGCAACAACGTCAGACTCACGGCCGCCAACAAAGCATATCCGGCTCGTCGAACCCCGCGGCGATCCAGGCACGTCGCCAGATCGCGACCGTCGACCACCCGCTCGACCTCACCCACGGCTGCGTCTCGGAGTCGAGGCGAGCCAAAGCGGTCGTCGCCGGCATGGCCCTCGCGCAGCAAGGCGACCGCCGTCGTCAGCCGATCCTGCAAGTCGGGGAAACGTTGCTCGATTCCGTAGGCAATCGTCTCGTCTGATTTGCCAAACAGCAACGCCGGGCGAATCCAACGCCAGAAACCCGTCGCCGCTGCGGCCGCGACCAGCCCTGTCATCAACCAGCGTGAAGTGCCGTCTGGGAGGTGGAACCAATAGTCCGCCAGCGCCGCACTAACCGACACCACCAGGACGCTCAAGACGCACCAGGCTAACCCGCGCCAGACCAGCAGGCGACGCGCCTTCCGTCCTACGGTCTGAACTTGCTGGATGAGCGGGTGCATGCGGCGGTCTCAAGGTAAACGTCGCCGAGTTTCCATACGACGCTTGATTATAACAGTCCACTCCGCTTGCGCAGGATCCATTCACACGCCAGCAGTGCCAGAAACCCCGCCGCAATCCACGAAGAATTCCAGATGGGCTCAAAAGGCAACGACTCGACTCGCACGCGTTGGGCGTCCGGTAAGTACCGGCTGATCCGCTCGGCATCCTGGGGAGTGAAATAACGGCCGCCCGATGCTTCGGCCGCGCGCTTCAGATCAGCGTGGTTCAGAGGGCTGTGCAGTTGCTCCTGCGCGGGGGCAGCCACTTCAAACACCGGCGATGCGGGAGGACGGGCCAGAGTCGGTGCGGCAAGCCAGACACGGTAGCGGCCCGGCCCCAGTCCGCTGGCGGCACCGGCGAAATCATCGGCGCTTGGCGCTGCGGCCTGTAGTGACACGGTGCGCCGAGTTCCCGACTCGGCCTCCAGTACGACCGCCACGTCTTCCGCGT
Organism: Pirellulaceae bacterium; assembly: GCA_050186685.1. Lineage (GTDB taxonomy): Bacteria > Planctomycetota > Planctomycetia > Pirellulales > Pirellulaceae > CAZFLF01. The sequence continues at coordinate 2,233 of JBFWYF010000239.1, read as the reverse complement.
CGCGCGGGGGCAATCCAGCCTGGCGAAAGCGGACGCGTATCGGCACGGACTCCCCGTGCGCGAAATATCGTCGATCCAACTCGATCGAAGCGGGTGATTGGTCCTGTTGCAGCTTCGATCGGCCCGCGTAGCGAATCAGCTGCAGCCAATATCGCTCGTAATATTCGTCGGTGCCGGCGTGGCGAGCCCAGCGGTACGTCTCATCCGTGGCGTGGAACAGCACGCGCCCCGTGCCGGCGTATTGAAACAGCGCCAGTGGGCTGCGATCGCCGTTCTCGGCTTGGCGCTCGATCAGGACGCGGGCTGCCGCACCCGGATCAGGCAAGTCGACGTACCAATATAATCTTGGCAGTTGCTGCCATAGCTGGGCGTTTTCGTCCATTCCCGGTACGAGCCGGCATGGTGCCGACAGCTGGCCGAATGACGTCAGTCGCGCCGAGAACGGTTGTTGAAACACGACACCTTCCGGCCTGACTCCCTTGTCCAGGTCGAAGGGAAACACTGCCGCCAGCGGCGTCTCGCGGTAGGCCCAGGGCAGATAGCGCGGACCAGCGCACAAAATGAGCCCGCCGGCCTCGTCACGCACGAAGCCGGCCAGATTCGTTAGAGCGGTTTGCCCGATCAGCGTGGGATCCGCGTCGCCCAAGATGACGACGTCATACGCCGAAAGCTCTTCTTTCCGCAACGGGAATCCCGGTAAGGCGCCGGGTTGCTGCGCGATCCATTCGGGATCCGCCTCTTGAAGGACGAAGTTCACGTCGAACGCTTTCTCGTTCCGGTCGCCGGCCGGCTTCGTCGCTCGCGATAAGAGGTTTTCGAGATTGCGAAACTCGTAGCTCGGGTCAGCCTGCACCAACAGCACTCGTAGCGTCCGATCATGGACATCGAGCCGATGTGTCAGACGATTGTTAGACGTGTCTGCCTCACCCTCCACTGGCGTCGCTTCAAGTAATAAGGAGTATTCGCCCGGCGATCGTGCCGGAAAGGATAAGTGAACGGGAACTCGCTGCGTAGTGGGCGAAATCGTCACGGTCTGTTCCGCGAGCATTTCGCCCGTGTCGGAACGCGTCAGACGGACCGTCGTGCGTCCGCTGGTAATCCCATCGACGACCAGCTGGCAGGCTACGGTGACGAAATCGTCCAGGAAGGCGGCATCATCCGCGAGCAAGTCGGCCAGGCGCAAGTCGCGTACCGGGCGCTGGCTGCCGATCCCCACGGGGAACAGAGGCACAGACCGATCGCGAGCCAGGGCACCGAGTTCGGAAACGGACGGACCAGCGGTGGTGGCCCCGTCGGTCAACAAGATCATCCCCGCGGTCGGACGCTGCCGCTGTGCCTCCAGAATGGTCTGTACGGCGCTTCCCAGCTGACTGGCAGGGCGGTCGGGCCGCAAGTTGCCCAGCTCCGGCCAGTCTTCCACACGTACTTCGCGCACGGTATCAGCGACCAGGAACAACCGCACGCGGTACTCGTCGGCCAGTGTTTCGAGCCAGCCATGGTGGGGTTGAACGACCAGCCGCCGGGCGATGTCGAAGCGCGAGGGAGGAGATTCCGTCGCCCCCGTCACGTTCCGCTGAATTGCGGCAGCCACCTGGGGTTCCCAATTATCCCGAGTGAATGCCATGCTTGCCGAATCGTCGAGCGCGATGATCAGATCGGCGGGTTCGGTCCGATGTTGCTGCCACATCCAGCCGAACATCATCCAGACGAGCAGCCACACGGCGAGCACACGCAGGCCTGCGAGCAAGGCACGCAAACCTGGACGCGGCACATGCGGTTCAAAGCGATAGATTCCGATCACCAGAGCCGCCAGCGCCAGTCCCAGCAGCACCGCCACCCACACGGGCCACGGCCAGCTATGGTGCCAGGTGTACTCGGTGGTCATAGGTCCCTCCGAGCAAACCATCCGGCGAGAACGCTTTCCCCCAGCAGCAATGCCAGAACGATGACGAGCAGCCCTCGAAATAACGGCTTGCTGCGCTCGGCGGCCACGGGGGCATCGGTGGCCAGATCGCTTTCGCGCTTCGCGAAACCACTTGGCAGCATCTCGGGCTCGACACGCGCTGGATCGCTCTCGCGGGTGTCCCCGTTGACGGCAACCTTCCGAGGGGACCCCTGCGCCGTCGAGCCAGGAAACGAAAACTCGTAGACACCACTCTCCTGCGTGGGGACAAAGGTCACACGCGGATCCGCAGGGATCGGAAGGTCAGGGAGCGACCGTGTCGTACCAACG
>JBFWYF010000238.1:0-9057 GCA_050186685.1 Pirellulaceae bacterium | reverse complement strand
ATCGGTCGTCCGTGCCGCTGAAGACAATTGTAGTCGGATTGAGACGAGACCCGCTCCCTCCCACAATCATCACATCGGCCTGTCCGCGCTGAATGCACCGCGTGGCCTCGTGCAGGGCAAGCAAGCTCGAGACGTCTCCCAGCGTAAACGTGTTGTTCGGGCCGCGGGCATCGTGGGCGATGGCAATGTGACAGGCCGGCATGTTCGGCAGGTATTTCAGCATCCACAACGGATAGAGCCGGTTCATCCCCTTCTCACCCCACAGCTCAAACTGGAACTGGCCGTTTACGAGACAGGATTGAAAGGCGTCAACCAACTCCTCCGGCACGCCGTATAGCATCTCGCTGCCGAACATGACTCCGAAGCGGTCATGATCGATTTCGGCAGTGTTCAGCTGGGCATCCTCGATCGCCAGCGAGGCCGCGGCAAATGCCATCTGGATTTCGCGGCACATCACTTTTAGACTCTTGCGGGGCGTGACGTACTGCTTCGGGTCGAAATCGCTGACTTCGCCGCCGAACCGGAATGGATACGAGGTCTGGGCCAGCAGGCTGACGTCGCGAATGCCGCTGCGTTGGGCGCGTAACGACTCCGCGTAGGCCGCTTTGCCGATCCTGATCGGAGAGACGAGGCCCATTCCTGTGATCACGACTTCGCGCGGTGCTGTCATACGGCCGAAGTTTTCAGGTACGCAAGGTAGAGACAGAATACACGCGGGAAATGACCGCAGTATCGGCCAGCGTCCCGTGGAGCACAGATTTTGGCGGGACGGCCGCTACACGCACATCGCTTGGAAAATCCTTCACCGTATCCTCGCTCCCAGGGAAGAAGGTCGATGGACGAATTTCCTCAGCGATCCTACGGCGTCGTTTATCGCACGGCTGCGTCCGAATTCCAACGGGGCATGATCTATTTTCCGGCCACTCGCGCGGTCAAATATGCCTGCGGGTCGGGGGTGGGGCCGTAGTCATAGAGGCGATACGTCTTGGTGATCTTGGCGCCGCCACGCCGTAAAGTCCCCGCCGACAGGGTATTCGTTTCGAGAACCCAGGAGAACTCGACATCCTTGACGCCCCAATTCAACACGGGTGCGATCAAGTTCTGCATCAAGACCAGGCCGACGCCCCACCGCTGGTACTCGGGGACAACGTTCGTGCTGATCAAACGAATACGCTTGATTCCCCGCTTGTTCCACAACAGTCGGAGGAAGCCGAAGGGGAACAGGCGGCCATTGATCTGCTTGATCCGAGGGTTGTAGTCGAGCATGACAAATGAGGCGCCGATGACTTTCCCGTCGACCTCGGCAATGCTCGACAATTCCGGCACGATCAACATCTTGAGCGATCGGCTGAGATGGACGATCTCCCGTTCCGACAGCGGGGTATAGCCCCAGGTGCCACCTAGCGAGTCGTTGTAGATCCGTAGAAACGTCCGCACTTCCTCGTCAAAGCGGCGTCGATTCATGGAACGAGAATGGATGTTCAGCCGGCGTTTGGATTCCTCGCAGATAACCTGCAGCTTGGCATCGAGCGACCACAGCATCTCAACATGCGCCCCGAAGGCGTACATATCCTGCGTTTTGCGAAACCCGAAGGCCTCAGTCAGCCGGGCGTAGTAAGGCGGGTTGTGAGTCATCATGAAGTACGGTGATGTGTCGAAGCCGTCGATCAACAGCCCGCACTCGTAATTCAGAGTGGGATTCGCCGGGCCACGCATGTCGTGGATGTCCCGCTGCGCGAGCCAGTCGCGCACCGTTCCGAACAGCCCGTCGGCCACCTCCTGATCGTCCTGTGATTCGAAGAACCCGAAGAAACCGCGCCGGTCTTTGTACCGCTGAATGTGCGCGTTGTTCACGATCGCCACGATACGCCCGACCGGCCGGCCGTCGCGGTAGGCGACGAACGCCTGCAGTTCGTTTTCCTCGTGAAAGGGATGGCGGGCAAACCCGACCAGTTCCCGCACGTTCATCCGCAGCGCGGGAATCCAGACCGGATCGTCCCGGTAAATGGCCGCCGGCAAATCCAGGAAATCACGCTGCTGCTGACGCGTTCGGGCGGGAACAACGGTGACAGGGCTCATGCGTACTTTCGGATCGGGGCTTTTTCGCTAGATACGTACCGGGCGCCGTTTGATGACCGATTCTGTCTGCTTGTGGCAAATCGTCACCGCATCGCGTGCCAGTTCGCCCGACAGGATGTCGGATCCGCGTCCCGTACGCACGGCGCCGACCACCTCCTCGATCTCGGCCTGGAACGAATCGATGGGATCGCTTCCCGAGAGCTCGGGTCGGATGACCTTGCCCCGACTATCCAGGAGCTTCAGCGGCATCGTTTCCGCATTGTCCGCGTAGGCCGCGAATTCGAACTGCATCGTCGCCCGTTCGAGATGGATCTCGAACCCGTGTGTGAACGGCCGACCCTGCTGGTTGATGACGCCACTAACCGCCGACACCGCAATGGCGGGATCGGCAAACGTGAATTGCGACGTGCAATACTCGACTACCGAGCCGCGCATGCGTCCCTGGCTGCTGACTGTTTCCGGCATGCCGAATACCAGTCGGATAAAGTGCGCGTCGTGCACGTGCAGATCGATCAGAGGACCACCTACGCGCTGGGGCTCGTAGAAGTCCTTCAGCCATAACGGGTCGGAGATAACTCGCTTGAATGTGCCGCCCAGCGGTTTCCCATATTTGCCGCTCTCGATGATCTTGCGAGCGTAGGCGTACTCGGGAAAGAACGGCAGCACGTGGCCTACCAGCAATTTCCGTTCGTGCCGGTTCGCTTCGGACACCATGCCGACGCAATCGGCAATGGTCAGCGCCATGGGCTTTTCCAGAAACACGTGCTTGCCGGCACGCAGGGCCCGCACCGTGACGTCGTGGTGCAGATGCGGGGGCAGGCAGTTGTCGATCAGGTCAATGTCCGGATCGGCGATCAGGTCCCGCACGTCGCTGTAAGTCCGCCAGCCGGATACGTCCACCTTCTCGCCCGGCGGTCCGAAGTTGCCCCGGATTCCTCGCCAGTCGCCAGCGAGCTTCTTCTTGTCTCGCGTGCAGATGGCAACGATCTGCGCACCGGCGGCGCGGCGATAAGCCAGGTAATGGATCCAACCCATGAACCCGATTCCGGCGATGCCCACACGCAACGGGCTGCGCGCCGATTTGTTTGCAGAAGTGCGGCTTGGCATGGCTACTTTCTTCAGTGCGGAACGATGCGGCAATATCGCGCATAGGCCTCATTCCACGGTTCGACCTGCTGCGGCGTGAACTCTCGGACCTCAAAACTGTGGCGAATCAGTTGTCTCGCGTCGGCAATGGACCCCACGTCGCCGTTGGCAACAGCTTGCATCATGACGTTCCCGATCGCCGTAGCTTCGACGGGGCCCGCCAGCACGCGCCGGTGACACGCATCGGCCGTCATCTGGCACAGCAGGTGATTCTGCGTCCCTCCACCCACGACGTGAATGGTCGAAATCGTACCCCCGCTGAGCTGCTCGAGCCAGTTTAACACCATGCGATAACGCAGCGCGAGGCTTTCCAGCGCACAGCGCACCACCGCGCCTTCGCTGGCGGGCACGGGCTGGCCCGTCTGGCGGCAGAACTGGCGAATGGCGTCGGGCATGTTGACGGGGGCAATGAACTCGGCCGCGTCCGGAAAGATCAGCGACTGCAGCGGAGGCACCTCGTTCGCCATGCCGACCATGGTCTCCCAATTCCAGTCCTTACCCTCCCGGCGCCAAATGCGGCGGCACTCCTGAATCAGCCACAGACCGGCGATATTCTTCAGCACCCGCGTCGTGCCGCCCACTCCGCCCTCGTTCGTGAAGTTCAATTCGCGGCACTTGTCGTTGATGATGGCGTTCCGAGTCTCGATACCCATCAGCGACCAGGTGCCGCTGCTGATGTAACACCAGTCCGGCTGGTCGCACGGTTCGCCGGCGGCGGGAACCGACATGACCGCGCTCGCCGTGTCGTGCGTCGCGGGCAGCACCACCTCAACTTCGGCCAAGCCGGTCGCAACGGCTACTTCCTTCTGGACTCGCCCCAGCCGCGTTCCAGGAGCGACGATCTCGCCCAGCATGCGCGACGGCAAGCCGAGGCGATCCAGCACCTTGCTCGACCAGTTCCGTGTATGGGGGTTATAGAACTGCGTCGTCGAGGCATCCGTGAATTCGTTCGCTTTGACCCCCGTCAGCAGCCAGTGAAACAGGTCCGGTATCATCAGCAGCGAGTGGGCGCAGTCGAGCAGGGGCGAATGTTGCCGCTTCATCGCCAGCAGCTGATACAAAGTGTTCAATTCCATGAACTGCAGTCCCGTCTCCTCGAAAATCTCCTCGCGGCTACACAGGGCGAACGCCACGGCCATCATGCCCACCGTCCGCGGATCCCGGTAGTGGACGGGATTACCGAGCAGTTCGTCGTTGCGGCCCAACAGCCCAAAATCGACGCCCCAGGTATCCACACCGACGCTCGAGACGCGCCTACCGTAACGAGCGCTCGCCGCCCGGAGCCCGTCCTGCACGTCGGTCCAAAGCCGCAACAGGTCCCAGTGCAGTCGCTGTTGGACCCACACGCCCCCGTTGTCGAATCGGGATACGTCCTCCAACCGGACCTGGCTTCCATCGAACAACGCCGCGACCACCCGGCCGCTCGATGCGCCCAGGTCGACCGCAAGGTACACTTTCGCACTCTCACTCATAGGTATGCCACCTCGAGGGGCATCCTGACGGCCTGACGGAGGCCAGTCAAGTGGCGATGGAGCCCCACCTGACCTCCCGGCGGGAAACCGATTCCCGCAGCTTCCGTTTCGCTTGTTCTCGTTTCACACTTGGGTAGACTGATGCACAGGCCGTACACCCCGCCGGCTCCACTTTCCCCGCCCGCTCGTCGCGCGGTGGGCGATGCCCCGTCGGTCCGATCCGGTCGCTCCCCGTCGAGCAGGTGCCCCATGCGGCAACCCCCACGGACGCCTGGCTTCTCTCTGGTCGAACTGCTGGTGGTGATCGCCATCATCGCCATCCTGATTTCGCTGCTGCTGCCGGCCGTCCAGGCCGCTCGCGAGTCCGCGCGGCGCATGCAGTGCCAGAACAATCTGAAGCAGCTCGGCCTGGCAATCCACAGCTACCACGATGTCTTCCGCTGCTTTCCGCCCTCCGGCATCGTGGCTCCCTCGTCCGGCGCCCTCGATATGCGTTCCGGGGCCCAGTTCAGCTGGATCGTCCTGATTCTCGCTCAGCTCGAGCAAGGTCCCTTGCACAACCAGTTCGACTTCCACCGACCGATATTCGATCAACCGGCCTTTCCCCACTCGGTTCCCTTAGCTCCGCTGCGCTGCCCCAGCGACGGCGGCATCGGCCGCACGTTCCAGGACGCCACCCTGACCGGAGGAAAGGTCTTCGCCAAAGGGAACTATGCCGCCTTTGTCAGTCCCTACCATCTGGAGAATCAAATTCGGTTTCCGGGTGCCCTGGTCACCAACACCCGACATACCTTTGCCCATTTCAGCGACGGCACCAGCCAGACCCTGATGCTGAGCGAAGTGCGGACCCGTGGCCAGGCGAGCGATCAGCGCGGCGCCTGGGCCTTGCCTTGGGCGGGAGCTACCCAGCTCGCCTTCGATCTACACGACGTTCAGGACCCTGTGGACTACGCGCGCAGCGGTTATGCCCCCAACCTCACCGGCCTGGGCGTCAACCAACCTCCCAATAATCCCGGCCCGAACGCCGATATGTTGTACACCTGTCCGGACGCAGCGGCTGCGAAAGGCGAAGGGATGCCGTGCAACACGTGGCAAGCGAACTCAGGCCTGGAGTATCTCTCCGCCGCTCCGCGCAGCCGTCACCCGGGCGGCGTCCTGGCGGCCTTTGCCGATGGCCACATCAGCTTTCTGACAAATCAGATCGATCTGCTGACTATGGCCTACCTGATCTATCTCAGCGACGGGAAGGCCATCCAGCTGGAATGAACGCTTCAGTGGTGGCGTAAGGCATTGTGGCACGACGCCCCGTCGTCGTCGCTTTCTGGGTGCGAAATACTGGGTCACGACGACGGAGCGTCGTGCCAAAATGGGTGCAGGCCAAATGGCGACTCCCGTTCGCGCCACTTCGGGCCCAGGTATGATGACGGCATGTCGCACTCGCATGTCCGCTATCTGGCCTTCGATATTGAAAGCGTGGCCGACGGTGCGCTCGTCAGCAAGATCCGCTTCGCAAAACAGGCACTTACCCCCGCGGAAGCCATTCGCCGCTACCGCGAGGAACTGCTTGCCAAATACGAATCCGATTTCATTCCCTACTCGTTTCAGCTCCCCGTTTCGATCGTAGTCGCCAAGATCGGCGCCGACTTCTCCCTGCTCGACCTGGTCGCTCTCGACGAACCCCACTATCGCCCGCATGTCATGACCGAGCATTTCTGGCGCGGATGGGAAGCCTACCGGCGTCCCACCCTCGTCAGTTTCAACGGCCGTTCCTTCGATCTGCCGCTGCTCGAACTCGCGGCCTTCCGCTTCGGCATTCGACTCGGCGGCTGGATGGAAATGAACGGGCCGAGTTACCAGCAACCTCGCTCTCGGTACAACTGCGAATCGCATCTGGACCTGTACGACGTTCTGACGAATCACGGTGCGACGCGACTGACCGGGGGACTGAATCTGGTGGCGAGTCTGCTGGGAAAGCCCGGCAAAATGGATGTGCAAGGCTACATGGTCCAGGATTTGTACGATGCCGGCCAGCTATCCACGATCAACGACTATTGCCGCTGCGACGTACTCGACACCTACTTCGTCTTCCTCCGCACCATGGTGGTGCTCGGCACGCTTACACTGGACCGAGAACAGGAGCTCGTTGCCGCGACGAAGGATTGGCTCGCGGCCCGGGCCGCCTCGATGCCGGCGTACGGCATTTACCTCGACCGCTGGGGGGACTGGCACAATCCATGGACCTCCGAGACCGCAGGAGAGACTGGCTAATGGCGCGGATGCATCAGTTGGATATGGTCAAGATCCGGGATGTCCTGGTCGTGCGCCCGGTTTCCCGACGGTTGTTTGACAGCCAGCTGATCCTGGAATTCCAAGCTGAACTGCTGGCGCTGCTCGACGAGCATCAACCGCTGAAGATGGTGGTTGATTTTGAGAACGTCACGCAGTGCTCGACATCCGTCATCAATGCCTTACTGCTCGCCAAGAAGCGGCTCGTCACGCGCGGCGGCGACCTCCGTCTGTGCAGCCTGGAACCGATGTTACGGGAGGCCTACCAGCTACTGAACCTGGATGGCACGGTGTTTCAGATCTATGCGTCCGAAGCGGAAGCCATCGCCTCGTTTCCCGCCCATACGCCCCTGGGTGGCATCTAGCGCCGCTTCCAGTTGATCCGGCTTAGGCACTCTGGCCTCGCCTGCGGCGCTGCGGCTCCGGGCGAAACGACTTATCCCGCAGCTGGAGGAGCGAGCTGACTTCCGTGACGAAACTCGTTTAGCGTTCCATGAGCTTGAAGGCCTCCAGGACCTTGTCGCGATGGGAACTGCCGAACACCAACACCAGCAGTTGTGTCACGATCTGGCGTTCGTCGCTCGTCAGAAACGCCTCGCCTCCACCCGCCTCCGCGATGCGCACGAACTCCGGCAAGCGGACGCCACTGCGGCACGTCACCGTACTGACGACACCCTTTTGCTGGCGGCTGAAATCCGAGGCAATCCGCAGACATGTCGACAGATGCTGGTAATGCGGGGGGGCATCGCCGAACAGGAGGATGACTTTGCGAGCCTGAGAGCGGAACGCGTTGTTCTTGATGACCCACTCCAGGCCGCGATGTACCGCTTCCGGTTCGTCTCCACCCGCGTCGGCTTCAATCGCTCGGAGATAAGTATCGATGGCCGTGATGTCGCTTGTGAGCGGCAGACCTTTGACAACGTAATCGTCCCCTTCATCGCGGTAAGTGCACAGCCCGATGCGAGCTTTCGGAATCAGCTTCAGCAGGGTACTGCCGATGCGGTGAATCTGCCTTTCGACCGAGCGGATTTCGCCACCCATGCTCCCTGTGCTGTCGAACGTGATGACGATGTCGAGGCCATTGCGGCGCAAGTTTTGGAGCATCCCCTCCCAGCTTCCACCCGACATGCTGCCGCCGCCAATGGACACCGAACCCAAATCAAACGTTCCTGCAGAACCGCCGGCCGTGGAGGGCGTGACAACCGCGAACTGTTCGAGGGGATCCTGGGAGGTCGTTGTCGCGGGCTGAATAGGGGCCTCGACTTCCAGTTGTTCCAACGTCTCAGCCTGCGTGGCCGACGGCGCTTCGGTACTCAGCTGCTCTTCCTGATGGGGACTCAGGACGACGGTCGGCAGTTCGCCAATCAGCACTTCCTCGGACATGCCAGCCCCGCTGCCGTGGGTGAAGCGGACGAGAGCCAGGACGATGAACAGGGCCATGTGAAAGACCATCGAGGTCAAACCGGCCACCGAGTTCTCCCACCACCGATCCGGCGAGGGCGGCGAATCGGCGACGGACTCCCCGTGCGCCGCGGCGCTGGGCAGCTGAATCTCCCGATGACAGTGCGGGCATCGACCACGTCCGCCCAATTGCTCGGTGGTGATGGCGAATGGTCGCCCGCAATGGATGCAGTTCAGCTGCATACGCCGATCCTCTCTCCGAAAGCCTTGCCAGTTCCATTCTTTCGACGACTGCGCCGCGTGGCAACGGAGAAGGGTCAAGAAAAGCCCAAGTTGGCCGAGACCCGCCAGGTGGCAGCGGGCGTTCCGGGCGCCGGGCGGCCGTCCCATCTGGTAGACGGCCACTGCATAATGCTATACGCTGGCCGATCGGTCTCCTGACGATCCGCACTCCTACGACTGGCTACGGTTCCAACCTGCCAAGGGCTCCTCTATGAATCGTGTGTCTCTCCCCTTTGCTGTGGCCCTGTGTCTTGGCTCGGCTCTCGCTCCAGCGCAGGCTACTCTGCCGCCAGCCACTTCGCCTCCCTTGAAAACGACCGTTGATCAGGCGAGCTACGCCATCGGGTTGAATATCGGCCGGAATCTGACGCGGGATGGTCTGACGATCAAC
>JBFWYF010000237.1:0-9060 GCA_050186685.1 Pirellulaceae bacterium | reverse complement strand
CCGAACAGGAGGATGTGCAACTCGATGAGACCTTCCGCGCGTACCGCGAGAAACTGCGGTCGTTTGCCGGGATTGCACCGGCCGAGGCGCCGCCGGGATTTCAAGGGCAACTGCGGCACTATCAACAGGAGGGGCTCGGTTGGCTGCACTTTCTGCGAGAGTTCGGCTTCGGTGGCTGCCTTGCCGATGATATGGGTTTGGGCAAGACGGTCCAGGTGCTCGCTCTACTGGGATCGCGACCTCAGCGGGAGACCGGTGCCGACGAGCCACGGCCGTCGATCGTGGTGGTTCCTAAGAGCCTCGTCTTCAACTGGATCGATGAGGCGCAACGATTTGCCCCCCAGCTCCGAGTGTTGAACCACACGGGTGTCGCGCGCGGCGACGCGTTCTCGGACACAGGCTCCTACGATGTACTGCTGACCACGTACGGCACGCTCCGGCGCGACATAGCCAGATTGAAGGACATCGAATTCGACTACGGTATTTTGGACGAAGCACAGGCCATCAAGAACGCCAACTCGCAGGCCGCCAAGGCATGCCGGCTGATCTCCGCTCGTCACCGTCTCGCCATGACCGGGACCCCGGTGGAGAACCATCTCGGTGAACTCTGGTCGCTGTTCGACTATCTGAATCCCGGGATGCTGGGGCGCTCGTCCAGCTTCGCGTCCCTGACTCGAAACGGCCGCGAACTCGACCCTGCCACCTTGACGCCTCTATCGAAGGCCATCCGGCCTTTTCTTCTGCGCCGAACGAAGGCACAGGTCCTGCAGGAACTGCCGGAGAAGACCGAGCAGACTCTGTACTGCGAGCTCTCGGCCAAAGAGCGCAAGTCGTATGACGAGCTGCGCAAGTACTTCCGCGATCAGTTGACCAAGTCGGTGAAATCGAAAGGGCTGGCCCAGTCCAAGATTCACGTTCTCGAAGCACTGCTGCGCTTACGGCAAGCCGCTTGTCACCCGGGACTGCTGGACCCGGCGCGGACTGCGGAACCCAGTGCGAAGCTCGATGCGCTGCTGGAGCATCTGACCGAGATCATTGCCGAAGGGCACAAGGCGCTGATCTTTTCGCAGTTCACCAGCCTGCTGGCGATCGTCCGTAAACACCTGGATAAGCGAGGCATCGTATACGAGTACCTGGACGGCCAGACTAGGGACCGAGCGCGGCGAGTCAAACGATTCCAGCAGGACACCGCATGTCCTCTGTTTCTGATCAGCCTCAAGGCCGGAGGACATGGCTTAAACCTGACTGCCGCCGACTATGTGTTCATCCTCGATCCGTGGTGGAACCCGGCCGTCGAAGCCCAGGCAGTCGATCGCGCGCATCGTATCGGCCAGACCCGGCGCGTCATGGCCTACCGAGTGATTGCCCAGGATACGGTCGAGGCCAAGATCGTCGAGCTGCAGAAATCGAAACGCGAATTAGCGGATGCGATTGTGTCGGCCAGCGGCAGCCTGATCCGCAATTTGACGGCCGACGACCTGGAACTGCTGCTGAGCTGAGCGGCGCCGGTGTCCACCAGGTAGACCGCCGTCGCCACCCCTGTTCGCGTGCGCCAGGGGGGCGAAGCGGCGGCTTCCCGGAGTCCCGCTATTTCTTGTCCGGCGCTTTGGCGTCCGGCTTGCCCTCAGATTTCAGACGTTCAACTTCCCGCTTCAGCGTCTCGACGTCCTTCCGCAGATCTTCCAGACCTTCGCCCGATCGGTACACCTCGATCCGACGGCGCTGCGCCGCTGGGCCGGTTTCCCCGCGAGCCTTCTGGGCTTCGAGCCAGGCAGCATTCCCGTCGTGTCCGAGCTCCCACGCCATGACAGGCCCGCCCGCAATGGCCCGCTCGGCAAAACGACGGATATCCTCCGGCAGTACGTCCAAGCGATCGGCCGTTGTCTCGTACGTTTTTTCGCCCTGCTTGGCGACGATCCGGGCCGGCGAGTCCTTTTCCTTTGTGATCGAAAGCGACAAACCATCCGGAAACGCGGGTGCCTGGCCCTTCCAATGCATCCAGGCCTCCGGAACGATTCCCGGTCCGATCGCCCGCCAGATGGACGTACCGTCCTCTTTTCTCAGTCGACCGAGAACCTTGTGCACCTCCTCGATGTCGACCTTCGGAACGAGCGCTTCCAAGTCGGATTCTGCCGGTCGCTTTTCCGGTTTGATCGATAGCTTGCGTTCCTTGCCCTCCCGCAACACGACGACGGACGATTCGTCATCCGCGTTCTTCGACACTGCAGACAACAGGTCGTCGAGCGTGGTGATCTCGCGATCTCCGTACTTCAACAAGATGTCATGGATTCGCAATCCCGCCTGGTCCGCTGGGCTGTTGGGGATGATGTGCCGGATGATCAGCCGATCCGACAGGTGCAACTGCGACTGCAGCGCTTCGTCGATTGGCAACGCATGAATGCCAATCCATTTGTCACCGCCCACCCGTTGCGTGACCAGGCGGACGTGGCGGCGAACTTCGCGAGCCCCCGCCTGCTCCTCCGCGCTGAGCCAAGACGCGTCTCCCAGGCCGCTCCCCAACGCATACACCAGACCGCAGGTCAGAATAATACGACGCATGCAATCACTCCTTTCTAGTGATAAGACTGGCTGGAGACCGGTGTGATCTCCAGCTCCTCGACAGGCACCACCACCGGACGCTCGGGGTCCTGACCGACCGTGGCCCAACGACGCTCGCGGTTCACCTGAAAACCGAGCTCGCGGAGCGCTTGAATCAGCTCCGCCGGCTGGCTGGCCTGATGGTTCATCAGCATTCGCGCCCGAGGGTCGTCGGCGCTATAGATCGGCAACTGCACGTGCTGGGGACTCCCTTCCTGGTCCGAAACCACCAAGTGGTAATCTCCCAAACGGGGATCTGTCGCCGGCTGCGCCGGACGGGTCTCGGCGACACCGCCGTCGGGGACAGGACTACCCGCTGGTATGCCGACGGGGAAGAGCGCGCGGAAGAACCCGAATGCCGCCAGGAAGCTGGCCGCCGCTGTCAGCACGAGCCATCCCGCGTCCCGTGCCGGCCGACGCATACCGGGCTCCGGCTCCGCCCGAGCCACCGGAGGCGGCACCACCCAACGGCTCAATTCACCTCGCCAAGCCTGCGCCTCCAGAAAGGCCGACGCACATCGGCGCCAGCCATCGGGATGCTGTTCGCACCATTGCAACACCCGGCGATACTCGACGGGACTCAGTTCGCCGTCGGCCAGACGATCGAGCAAGGCATCATCGATCGTATCCGTCTTGCGATTCATTTCCCCACCTCGACCACTTGCGCGGTCCCGAGCGCGGTCCGCAAGCGCTTCCGTGCTCGATGTAACCGCGCCTCCACCGCACTTTCACTGATCCCCAAGTGTGTGGCGATCTGCTCATACGACCAGTCTTCGGAATACTTCAACATCAGCATTTCGGCGTCTCGGGCTGGCAACGTTTCCATGGCTCTGCGTATCAGTTGCTGTCGCTCCTGCGCAAGTAACCAATGCAAGGGCTCCTCGTCCGTTCCTTCGCGAGGAGGCCGTTTGACGGTATACCGGTCCAGCAGTTTGCGACGCCGGCCGAGCTTTCGCCGGTACAGCAAGACCTGCCGGACAGCCAGCCGGTACAGCCACGGGGCGACCTTGCTGGCATCGGCCAGCGGCGCCGCCTGGCGCACCGCCGCTACGGCGATCTCCTGCATCACCTCGTCGACGGCCTCGTTGTCCCGCAATCGCGCGAAGACGACAGTGCGCAGCCAACGATCATGGCTTGCCAGGAGTTGCCGCCAGTCCAGGGATAATGGCATCAAAGGATCACCCAGATCGAACCCGCCCAGCCAACACGTTGCCCGTTCGGCACGGTAGTGGGGCGGGCTCTTCGCCCATTCCCGTCACGCCAGAACGATAGTTACCGGACCTTATTCCGTCTTGCGAGAGAATCCTCGTCAGCTGGAAAAATGTTCCCCGGGCTGCACAAGGCTCGCCGAACCCCGGCCCATGGAATGCAGGAGGCTGCTAGCGGGTGGTTAATCGGTGGGGCTGGGTTGCGGCAATTGCAAACGGCGATATACTTTGTGGTTCGCTAATACGGTGCGTACGGGATCAAAGTCGGCGAGTAACGAGGGTGAGGACATGGCACGGGTTTGTGAGATCTGTGGGAAGCGAGTCCAGAAGGGCAATCAGGTAGAAACCCGTGGCAAGGCGAAATACCTCGGCGGTGTAGGTACCAAAGTAACGGGGATCACCCGCCGCACCTTCCAACCGAATTTGCAGCGGGTCCATGTCACCACGCCGCAAGGGGCGAATCAGTCGATGCGGGTCTGCACCCGATGTCTGCGGAGCGGTTTTGTGCGCAAGTCCGTGAAGCAGAAGCCGTTTAAGTTGCCAGGCGAAGCCAAGTCGAAGGCGGGCTAATGAGTCTTTCGCGCGCCGATGTCGAAAAGACTTCGCTGCTGGCCCGACTCCGGCTTACCGACGCCGAGCTGGACAAAATGACCTTTCAGATGGGTCAGGTCGTCGACTTTTTCCGGCAGTTGGACGAAGTCGATACCAGCCACGTTCAGCCGATGGCGCATGCGCTGGACGTTCACAATGTCTTTGCCGAAGACGAAGTGCAGCCCAGCCTCCCTCGAGAGGAGGCACTGGCCAATGCTCCCAAACACGATGCGGAGTGTTATCGGGTACCCGCAGTTCTGGGCGAGTGATCCATGGCTCTTCTTAATGCAAGCGCCACCTCGTTGCTGGCTGAGTTGCAGGCCGGAAAGCTGACCGCGGTCGAGTTGACGTCGGCGTCTCTGAACGAGATTCGCCGGCAGGACCAGCGACTACACGCCTTTCTGGATGTCGCCAGCGATGCCGCAATGCAGCAGGCGGAACAGGTCGACGCGAGGCGGCGGGCGGGGCAGCCTGTGGGCAAGCTGGCCGGACTGCCCATAGCCGTCAAAGATGTTCTGTGCACTCAAGGCTGGACCACGACCTGCGCGTCGCGGATGCTCGAGCACTTTCGGCCGCCGTACAACGCCACGGTGATTGACCGTCTGCATGCCGCGGATGCGGTCTTGATCGGCAAAGCGAATCTCGACGAATTCGCCATGGGCGGTTCGACGGAGAATTCGGCATTCGGACCGACCAAGAATCCGTGGGACGTGGAGCGGACGCCTGGCGGATCGAGCGGCGGCTCCGCGGCTTGTGTGGCCGCCCGCATGGTGCCTCTGTCGCTGGGAACGGATACCGGAGGATCGATCCGCCAGCCCTCGGCATTTTGTGGCATCACGGGGCTCAAGCCCACGTATGGGCGGGTTAGCCGGTTCGGCCTGGTGGCCTTTGCGAGCAGCCTGGACCAGATTGGACCCCTGGGGCGGACGGTCGAAGACGTAGCCTTGCTGCTGGAAGTAATCGCTGGGCATGATACGCGCGATGCCACCTGCGTTGCTCAACCGGTACCCGCATACGCTCAATCGCTACGGCAGCCTTTCGCAGGTTTACGGCTCGGCATCGTCCGCGAGCATCTGGCCGGCGGGCTGGATGCCGACGTGGAGGCCGCGGTACGCGAGGCCATTCGCGTCCTGCAGGGGCTGGGTGCCGAAGTCCGGGAAGTATCGCTGCCCCATAGCCGCTATGCCGTCGCCACCTATTACATCATCGCTCCGTGCGAAGCGTCCAGTAATCTCGCCCGGTACGACGGTGTGCACTACGGATACCGAACGGACGAGCGGCAGATGCTGGCCGATCTTGCCCAAGAGCTGCCACAGGCGGGTACCGCGGGAGCGCGAGCGGGTGACATCGATAGTCCGCTCGTGCGTCTCTACCGCCAGTCCCGAGCCGAAGGGTTCGGCAGCGAGGTCAAACGACGGATCATGCTGGGCACGTATGCTTTGAGTTCCGGGTATTACGATGCGTATTACCTGAAAGCCCTCCGGGTCCGGCGACTGATCCGGCAGGATTACGACGAAGCTTTTAGGACCGTCGACTTGCTGATTGGTCCCACGACGCCGCGCCCTGCCTTTCGATTGGGTGAATTGAACGATGATCCGCTGAAAATGTATCTGGAGGATCTGTTCACGGTCAGTTCCAACCTGGCGGGCATCGCCGGAATATCGGTTCCGTGCGGGCTCACACGTCAGGGCCTCCCCATTGGCCTGCAATTACAGGCACCGCCGTTTGCCGAAGTGTCGCTGCTGCAAGCGGCCCATCTCTATCAGAGCCACACGGACTGGCATTTGCGCCGTCCGGGCAACTGACCGGAGTACCTTCCCGGCCGAGAGATGCTTGTTGTGCCGTTTCCCGCCGTAAATAATGCGGATGACATGGCCACCACGCATCAACTGCCTCCGGACGACCGCCGAGCGGGCTTGCCTCCACCGCGATTCGGTCTGGGCAGCCTCATGGGCGTCGTTGTTCTGCTCGGCGTGCTCTTCGCCTTCATCCACTATGTGGGATTTTACGGGTCGGCTATCGCGATTTTTTTTCTGCTGTGCATGGGGGCCCACGTAGCCGGCAATGCACTGGGGATGCGACTGCGCGCCATCGGCAGTGGGCCGCCGATTTCGGACAAAGTGCCGCCACTGTTTCCGGTGTCGGAGTCGGTTCCAGAACAACGGATCGCACACGATGCGGGTGCTCCCAGCAAGCTCCGCGAGACGCGATCTCTGGGCTGGCCCATCGTGGCGGTGACGATCTCCGGCGCGTTCGTGGGCGGAACGACAAGCGGATATGCGCTGCTCGGGCTGTCCGATGGACCGCCCCCCCCGGCCGTCATCGTCCTGGGAATGGGAGCCAGCGCCGTGCTGGGGGCGATCTGGTCCTTCGCGGCGGGCAGCTTTATCCAGGTGCTGGTGGGCGCGTGGGTTCACGCGTCCACGGCACCCCGCAAAGCGAGGGAGGACTGATGCCCCGTCCATCCCAGTCGGGACGGTAGCCGTCGACGGGCGGTCTCAGGCGAGCAATTCTTCGACGGGAGCCACGGTGGGATCGGCGATGGGTAGATCGCGGCCGTCCACTTCGAAGTTGCCCGTCGAGTCGACGCCGACCGCCTGCAGGTACGTGTGGAAGAGGTGTCCCCCGTCGACTTCCCGGTCCGTGACGGCTGTGCCATTCTTGTTCGTCTTGCCGATGATGGCGCCTCGCTGTACTCGAGCACCGCCGAGGCAGATCGACCAGGCCGTTCCCCAGTGATCGCGCCCGTAGTTGGCGTTGATCCGCGGCGTGCGGCCGAACTCGGACAGCACGACGATCAGCGTCGACTCAAGCATTCCACGGTCGGCGATATCCGTAACGAGCGTCGCAAAGGGCTTGTCGAACTCCCCGAGTTGTTCGATATGGAAATCGAAGTTCTCGTAATGCGTGTCATAGTTCGAGTGGCTGACTTGGACGAACGTGATGCCTTTTTCGAGCAGGCGTCGCGCGAGCAGGCAATGCCGGCCGAAATCGTGCTTGCCGTAGCGGTCCTGATCGCGGGCCGGTTCCTGGCTGACGTCGAAGACGTCTCGCTGGCGCATCAGTTCCTGGGCCTGTTCAAAGCTGGACGTGTACGCGTCCGTCATGGCCGTGCGCCGCTTGGCGGCGAAGCGATCATTGGCCATCTGGCGGAACTGATTGCGCTGCTGGTCGACGGCCTCGCTGATCGAGTCGGGCCGGGTCGAGTACTGAGGGGGTTTGCCGTTGCCGAGCGACACGCTGGCGTATTTCGGTCCCAGATAGGCGGCATCATTGGCACGCCCGCCTCCGCCGCCAGGCGTTATCTGGATGTGCCCAGGCAACGACGCGTTATCGGGGACCAGAGTCTTCGAGGCGACGGCACCTAACCTCGGATAATCCATGGCAGGCGACTGCCGCCGGCCCGTGAACATGAAATAGTGCCCCTTGCCGTGGTCGTTCTCCTTGGTGTTGATGCTGCGCACCAGCGACAGATGATGCATCACCTGGGCTGTCTCGGGAAGCAACTCGCAAATGTGCATACCCGGAACCGTGGTGGCGATGGGACGGAAAGGACCTCCCGTGTCGGTTCCCGGCTTCGGGTCCCAACTCTCCAACTGGCTCAGCCCGCCTGACATGTTGACGCACAGCACCCGCATTTGCTTCTTGGCGAGCGTCTCGGCGGAACTCGGCCGGGCAAAAAAGCCAAGGCCTCCCACGATCGTACCTGCGGACACCCCTCCCAGAAACTGCCGACGAGCGACGAGATGCTCGGGCGAACCACAGGAATAGGTGCACTTCATGTTGAGTTCTCCTGACGATTAGGTCCGATGGGTGGAGGGGATGGTTCGCCAAATCCTCATTGAAACCGAAATTCGTTCGATGTGATCAGGCCCCATGCCATTTCCTGAAGCGCGGTGGCGCGATCTTGATTTCGGCCTGCGAGGTACTGCGTAACCGCCTGGATTTCGTCGCGAGATGGCCGGCGGCTGAAAACGCTGAGATACAGCTCCTCGGCAACTTGAGAGGAGTCCGTCTGCCGAGATAGCCGAGCGGTCAGGTTGTCGCCGTTGGGAGCGAGCCAGGACTGAAGCACGCCGCCGTTGGCGAAGAAAAGTGCCTGGTCGGCGGTCGCATAGAAATCCCGTTGCGGCTGCCCACTCGCGTGGCCGAACAGCTCGACGAAAGTCCGCACCTGACCATTCAGTTTCTGGTAGACGGTCTGCTCCAGCTCCCGCTCGAACGCTCGCCGTTTCTCTTCGGTGGCCGCCGCGTCGGCCGGCGATTTCTTGGCGAGCTCCGCCGCAGCCGCCGCCCGGTGCTGAGCCGCGATACCCGTAACGATCTGAATACTCCAGCCCAGCTGCTCGGGGGTGAGTGGGTCCAGGGGCGCAATGAAGGCTCGCTTGACGCCCTCCTCCGTTGCACGGGTAAAAGCGGCCAGACTGAGCTCGCGTGCGGCAAGAGCGCGCTGGTTCAATTCGGCCCACTGCTGCTCGGCCTCGGCGACGTGCCGCACGGCCTGCGTCTGTTCATCGCGCGAGGCACCCGCAGCACGCTGTGCCGTCGCGAGCTGCTCGGCGGCCAGGCGCACCGACTGCTCCTCTTGCTCTAAGTCCTTCTTCAAGGTCGATTGCCGGGCAACAAGCTGGTCGTAACGTGCTTTCACCCACACGACGGCTTG
>JBFWYF010000236.1:0-9076 GCA_050186685.1 Pirellulaceae bacterium | reverse complement strand
GGCCGGCGCGGCTTTTTTCAAACCAAGTGAGCATGAAGATCTATGACTACACAACTCGCGCCAGGCCAACGCTGGGTCACCTTTCTCGGCCGGCCCGCATTAAACGACCGGAACGGAGTGGTTCTCAAAGGGGCCACATGGCTCCGAGGAAATCGGATCGAAACTAGAAACGAAATTTCGTCACTCAAGTACCAGAAAGGGAAAAACCAAATGGCTACCACTCACGCGCGATCGACCGCCAAGAATCCCTCCCGCTGGGCCTACAGCGACGACGCAAACGGGATCAATGAGCCGACGACGGCCCCCTTCCCGGATTCTCCCTCCCCAAGCAAACCAGCTCGATGGGCGGGCCGAGATATCCTGGTCGACGACACCGGGACAGTAACCGGCGGCCCGTCTTGGATGATTGGTATGTCGCTGGCGGAGTTGCAGGAGATCGTGGCCGAACACTACGGGGCGAAACCTGCCAGAAAGCCCGGTGAACCACAGCAGTACGACGAGACGCTATCCCCTGATGAAGAGCGAACCCTCTCACAGTGGAAGTCTCGCCCGATCCCGCCGCCAGTCGCCAAAGAGGCCCGGGACCTAACCCTTGCCAACCGCGAAGTTGGCCGGCCCATGCCCTACTCCAGGGCTTTGGCGATTGCGACCAATCGATACGCGCGACGCAAGACGAGGTACTCGCGGCAAATTGGCGAACAGACCTTGTACCGCCGCATCGTGGACTATGTGCGAGCCCGGCGCGACGAGGGTATCGATGTCTCGACGGACACCGCCCGCCGTCACGTCCTGCTTGGAATGACCTAAACCGACACAGTTGAGCGGCGCGTGTCATGGCGCGCCGCTCCTGGGCCGCCGGGTGGCGGGTTGGATTGGCTTTCCCTGCCCCTGGCGGTTTTTTCCCATACCAGACACGCGAATGAAGACCCCAGTAAAACCCGCAAAGTCCCCGCGTGGAGACATTGAGCGACCGACCCAGGAAGAGATCCGGGAGGCATGTCTGCGCATTCAACAATCCTGGACGGTCGACGAGGAACGCAGCCGGCGACTGCGCTCCACGACGCTGCGCGGCTTGTCGCATCCGCCCGACTGGCGCCCACAAATCATCCCGACAGCGGACGTTGTCGCCGCGATCACCAAAAAACGGAGTAATTAGCCAGCATGAGCGCCACGACGATCATCTATAACGGCATTCCGATCTACAACGTCCTCACCGACTCGATCGATCACGAGGTGATCAACGAGGGGACCGGCGTCAACCCGATGTTTGTGCGCGTCACGGTGTCCTGCACCGGGATGCTCCATCTGGCGTCTCCCGGCTTTCCGCTGACGATCGGGCAAACCTTGGCGGGCTATGGCGACATCGCGACCGGGTTCAACGCCATCATCGATCAGTTGATGCAGCCGGGCCGACCGTTCGCGATGTACGTCGGCGATTCCCCGCTATTTGATGTGGTGCCGGGCTGGACGCGTCCTGGTATTCCGAATCCCAATTCCAGGGGCGCCCTTCCGATTCGACGCACGGATGTCAACCATGGGCCGATTCCCTCCGTGCGTGTACTTCAGAATGTCGGCGGCAAAACGCTCAAGATACAATTCCGCGTCGTGATGCACTTGCCCTACACAGATCAAGACGGCATTAAGAACGGTGGCGCGGTATCGTTCCGCTTCTGGATCTCCGAGGACATCGACTACGCCGACCGAACCACGACGCGGACCTATCAGGGGACGCTGCGCGTGCGGCATCTAGGCCATAACGTCTTGACGGAGATTCGAAACAACTTCGTGCTGCCGCCTCTCGTGAAAGGCTTCGAGCGGAAGCGCGTCACACTGCAGCAACGCGCGAACGGATTAGAACTGGACTGGACCGTGCAGGATAAGGAAGTGTGGGCGGTCGCGCCGCTGCCGGCCTCGAGTTGGGAGGGCTACCAAACGCAGTTCACGGGCGAAAAACTCCTGCTGGTGTCCGAGGTCTTCGTGCGACTCAAGGGAGGGAAAGATACCCCCAAGCAAGACCTGCTCGTGCTCGGGCGCAAGATCATCGACACCAAATTACATGGCATCGACATGGCCTATCAGGGAAGTACGTTCCTGCGTACCCTGCGCTTTAAGGACGACTTCCGTAACAACCAGGTCGAGTTCCAGGCGGCGGTCAACATGATCTCCGAAAACAAGTACATCTGGAACCTCGAGAAAGGTAACTTCGGGCAGCCATTGAACGTTGGCTTTCCCAAGTACCCGAGCCGACTTCCCGACTACAACAAAGAGTATGCGCAGATTGCTTCGCCAACGGCGTGTATCAAGGGGCTGTTTCTATCTCTCTTACAGGATCCCCTACACGTCACGGGGATTCCGTATATCAACGAAGACGCGCGGCAACTGACGTTCACGGTCTTGGACTGCCCCGAAGCGCCGCCAGACGAACCGGATGTCCCCGCTGAGACTGACCGTAAGATTTCGGCCGAACATCTGGCGGACGCTTACACGGCTTACGGCTTGACCTCCACCACGGACAAAAACTGGGGGACGATCCAATTGCCGTTGGGCAAATCCAGCGCAGGGGGCAATACAGCCAGTATCATTTCGCTGCATCAGCCGACCGCCACCTTGCGGGTAATTGTCGAAGCGGAACGCCTGAACAAGCCGCCTAACCTGCCGACCCCGCAGGAATACGCCAAGCTCGGCTGCTCGTTTGTGCCGATGCGGACGCCCATCGCTGTTTCCGCTCCCATCACCAGCGCCGACTACCTGAAGACCCTGCATCACGTGTCAGCGGAATACGTGTTTGCCCAGACGAAAGAAGCCAGCGGCGGCATCCCGGCTGGACTGCTCCCCTACCGCGTAGCTGGTAACGACCAAGTCTACGTCCTGCCGTCCAGTTTCTTCAGCGGCGCCATCAGCGACAAGATTTTGTTCGCTTAGGCGCGCGATGGGTGTTACGGTGAGAACGCGGCATTACACCCATCGTGTAGGAGTTGATCGGATGTGTATGGCAGCCAAAGTGACGAAACTTCTTGCCACCACGTTGGCTGGAGCACTTCTATGCGGCTGCGACAAACCAACCAGCGGAGAAAAGCCGGGTGATATACCCGCCGGCGGTAAGTTGGTTTACGAGTTTCGCGGCACAGGCGAGGCAGAGACGAAAGAGTTCGTGATTCGCGATGACTGGGGACTCGACTGGGAAGTACGCGGGAACATTAGCCGCATTGGCTTGCGTGACTTAGCCGAAAAAGCACATCCGGCGAATCCAGAATCTAACATTGTCTGCGAATGGGACACCAACGGCCGCAAGTCAGGCTTTGGCACGCACCACATCGGAGGCCGCTATCGGCTGAAGACGTTCTACGCCAAGGGCCCGTGGCGCATTCGGGTGTACCAGTTCCCGGGAAGGATTGAATGAAAAGGGGTCTTATGACGATCATACGCGAATTCATCGGAGGCCGCTACGAAATATCAGGCCAGTTATTAGTCCGGCATTTCCTCAGATACTCCTCGAAAGAGATTTCCCCCAACGGCGTTGGCAGAGGAATTAGCTTAGTGGATCTCCCATCATGTCGGTCTGTCCCCTGAATTTGTGCATCCACTTGATGGTATCCCCTTCTCGCTCCTCGTGCGTGAACGTGTATTCGGCGTAGCCTGAAATCAATCTTTCCGACGCATACTTGGCTCTAATGGTGCATTCTTTGTCTTCGCCATCGCGGACCATTTCTTGTTGACCGTCATACGGTCCACCGCCGTAGAAAACGCGTACAGTGCGCATGGCAATCTCCAGATTGACGATTCTTAGCCGGGGACCTACCATGCGGTAGACACTTCCGCATGAGCCAACGGCTCAAAATGCAAGCCCGGAGTTCCCGCTCCGGGCTTTTCGATTTTAGCGAGTGCCCAGTTCAATTGACGACGCCGCTTCCTGTAACGGGTCGGCCAGTGTCCAGACGTGATCGGTCGGCCCAGCCGACATCGCTGGCGTGATCTTTCCCAGCGTTTCGTGCTTGTGCCAGAAGTTGTACCACCACGCGACGAACAGGGCCATCATGGCAGCATGGTGCCGAATGGACTTGCTGTGGGCGTTGGTCAAGCGAGTGAACCGGCGGACGTGCATCCGTACCGATAGGTTCAATCGCTCGGCGTCCGGTTGCCGAACCGCTTTTCTATTTCGATGCCGGTTAGCGTCGCGGGGCTGTACGCGTCTCGTTGTCGCCGAGAACGTGAAAAACAGAATACAGTTGACAGCCCGTAGCGCTAAACATAAAAAGATGGGCCAGTGAGTTTGCGGCTCACTGGCCCTTTCACCGCAACCTTAAAGGGAGGCTGCGATGACTCGCTATTCTATCCGGCGATTTATTCTTGGTCTTCTGACCTGGCCGGATGCTTTCTGTCTCACAAGCATTATGCAAACGTTTCTGCCTAATGCAAGCCTCCCCTGGTTGCTACCTCTTTTTTACCCAGGGAGGCAACAATGCCCCGACCGAATTCTGGCGTTCTCATCGTCAGGACTCCACTTGGCTGGAGACCTAACGGCGTGCATAGCATGCCGTCGATGATCCAATCGGCGCGATGGCTTGCGCGTCGACTAACCATCCGCGAAGCAAATGCCGCCGCGCGAGTCTGGAATAAGGCCCATTTACAGAGAGAGTTCCGTGGGGAATGGGCGTTGTCGGTTTGGTGCTGCCGACGTCGCGCGAAGAACGCGAAAGGGGGTGCCCAATGAACAGGCTACCCTTCTTTGATCGGCCCGACGACTCCCTACTGCGACACGCGACGCGAATCAAAATCGACATGATGCGCGATGGCGAACACGAAATATTGGCCTTCGAGGTGCACGGCGTGGTGATCAGCGATAAAGAAACGGACGAGGATGACCCGCAGGCTATCGCTAGCCGGCTGTTAGCTGCCTTCTCGAGAAGCGGAGGTGGCGAATGAATCTCATCGATTTTCTGCAGGCCGTCTACATCCCGCAGCATGACTTGCGCAAGCACACGGTTTACCACCTGCAGGCTGCGGTGAAAGCGTTTGAACGGTGGCGCGGCGAGCCGGTGACGCTGGCCGAACTTTCGGACGATCGCGTGGCGGGCTGGCTCACCGCCATGCTCGACGCTGGGACGCCGCGAGCGACAATTAAGGGCTACCGCGGAGGCATCATCACCCTCTGGCGATTTGCGTTCGAGCGCGGCGACGTGGCGATGCCACCTAGGCTGGTGAAAAAGGTAAAGCTTTCCAAACGAATCCCTTCCGCGTGGACCTTAGACCAGTTTACGAAGCTCATCGAGGCCGCACGCCGGGAGCCCGGCGACATCGGGCGACATGCTGCGGCAGACTGGTGGGTTGCTCTGCTGCTCGTCGGATATGACACCGGCGCCAGAATCACGCCAATCATGAACCTCGCGACTGCCGATATCGACCTGCTCGAGCGGCGTGTGGTGTTCCGGGCCGAGCACGTCAAGACCGGCCGTGATGAAACCTTCGCTATCAGCGAGGACACGACGGCAGCGGTGCGGACCATCTACCGCCCTGGCAGGGAGCTACTGTTTGGTGACTGGCGATCGGACCGCTCTCAGATGAGTTGGCCGGCACTCACGAAGCGATATCGCCGAATCCTGCATCGCGCGGGGCTGCCGGCCGGGCGCCGGGATCTTTTTCACCGGGTTCGCAGGACCACCGCGACACAATTAGCCAAGACTGTAGGGAACGTCGAGGCTGCGCAGCTTCTGGGGCATTCTTCGCCTGTCCTGACCGAGGCTGCTTACATCGACTCAAGCCAGATAAAGCGGCGGACTCCGGCCGACATCCTGCCCCGCCCCGGAAAGGACGGTGTCGCATGAAAGAGTGCCAATTCTGCGGGAAATCGTTCAAAGGGAAAGCGGTCGAGCATTATGCCTCTGCCACAGACTGTTACAAACTGCAACAGCGCGAATTGTCCCGACGCTGGAAGAAATCCGGCGGGGACATTCCTGGCTGTTACCAGCGAGCTTGCGATGTCTGCGGGGAGCCCGTCTATGGGGAGCATCCGCAAACACTGCGGCACGCGGGCCCGTGTGCGCTCAAGGTCCGGGCTCAGCGAGTTGCCGCGAGGCTGAAGTCAACCAAGCTGCGGCGCCGATTCTTACGTTTCGTGCGACCATTTGCGGATGACGCGCAGACGCTTCGTCACGTTCGCGAAATGCTCGATGTGACGTTAGAGGAAGTGATCAGGATGTCGCCATCGTAAGTGACCGGTCGCCACGATTCCCGCCTGATCCCGTCGGCGCGCTCGTCTGGTGAGAGTGGGCGCGCTGGGCGGGGTTTTGCCGATTGCGGCACATCCAAGTGCAGACAGCAATACCGAGGCAGACGAGCAGACTCGATGGCTCCGGCACTGCCGAGAACTCCACGATGAACGGAGGTGCATGGAAACTGGTTTGGTCGTTCCAGACAGCTTGCCCGAGAAACGAATGCAATAGGCCGTAGTCTTCGTCGCCCGAAGCGGCGGGAACGCCGTTGTTGGGTTCGGCGCTGAACGCGTTCCATGCGGTGAAACTAACGGGTTCCCCAGTTAGCCATCGCCAACCGTCAACCTGAGGATTTGATTTACCCAGAGATTCCATCCCACCGAAAGCCTCGTCGTCGGTGAGCCCGATCCACGCTCCCAGGGCGGAATCGGCTGGCGGCAAGACATGTTGAAACACAAAGTTGTTTTCCGCTTCGCTTGTGATCGTCACTAAATGCCCCTGAATCCCCATGAAGAACATTGACTCGGCGGCCGACTTGGCTGCGACCCACGTCAAATCTTGGTCCACATATTCGTAGTAGTGCCCATTCCCACCATCACCGACTTGCCATTGGATAATGCCCCCGTAGGCCGAATTGGCCGCAACCAACAGAGGCAACGCGAGCACCTCGACCACGGCAACCAAGCTTTTAAGCATAAGACACCTCGCGCAATGGATTGTGAAAAGGCGGACACAGAATAGACCCACTGGCTCAACGAAGCCAGAAAAAATGTGGTTTATGCCGATTGACATGTTATGCCGATAAGCATAGGATACGCTCACCAAGGAGAGTCGAGCGAATGTCACTTACGGAAGTCTTGAGAAAAGCCCTGGCCGATACCGACCCGCTTTACCCCATCGCGAAGGCAACGGGCGTGAGTTACAGCGTGCTTTACCGCTTCTCGACTGGCGAGCGGGATATCACCCTTCGCACGGCCGACAAGCTGGCCGCGCATTTCCAGCTCGAACTAAGACCGATACGCAAGCCGCGAAGCAAGTAAGCATCAGGAGTTCCACTCATGTACGCGACAAAAGCAAAACCGCAATCGATCCGTCTACCAGCGATGCATTGCGCCTGCCGCACAGCAGCGGTTCCGCTGCCCGTCCGACCGGCTGCCACGCCATTGGCCGTGCGACCTGCGGCGCAGCCTGGGCCCGTACGACAACGAGCGGTTCCCGTCGGTTCGGCGTCGGCGGAGGTGCAGCGATGAGCTTTGACGATTCCGGCGAATTCATGGCCGCGGCGATGGTCTGGGAAGTCGTTCGGCGGGGGCGGCTCAAGCGAAAGCTCAAGGAAGAATCGCTTGTCGCCATTGCCCGTTCGGAGGCCGCGAGGCGGGCCGGCAGCGCGGAACGGGCAGCGAAGTACCACCGGATGGCTTTGGGGTACATCGAATTGCGGCAACTCATGGATGAACCGTTTCTCATTAAACCGAGACTGTAGAAACATCAATGGCAGTAAGTCTTTTCTACCGCGCCACTTGACGCCCACAGTCATGAACTTTAAGTGCGACATACTTGACTCGCTGGCCTCGTTAAGACCTCTCGTGGCCGATGCTGGCTCTTGGCTTTTTGATCCGACAATCCGCAATTATTACTGGATTGCGGCGGATCACGGCGGGAGTGTCGGTGAGGAGTTTTTTCTTCCCGATTGGCCGAGATTGCGTAAGGAGGTTCAAGGCGCAATTCGCTTCAGCCAGAGGCTGACTCGACTCAAGGACTGCCTATCCCCAATGCTTGGGACCGATGATGCATGCTGGCACGTTTCCGAGTTGCTTTGTCGTGCCGTCGTCGCGATTCACGCCGGCGTTTGCACGCTGGATGAGACTATCGAGCGTCTTGCGACGGCCATTTGGGAGACAGTGTCTGGCGATGGACAACAGCTTGAGTTTCTCACGCCAATCGGCGGCGCGGGAGTTTTGCAAGAAGTGCTCGTACTGAATGACGAATGTAGGTTAGAGCCAGCCTCTGTCGGCACGATCAAGTACCTCAATGCCGTGCAAGTATCGCGCGGGCTAACTGGCCAATGGAAGGAGTTACATGCACTCACGCCGGGACAGCCAATTCTCAAGGTGAAGTACCGACTGTCATCGCCGACATACTGGCCATCTAATCTCCGTACCGCTCATGCGATTCAGCAGATCTTGGTCAGCCTAGCCCTATCAATTCACAGCCGAGCTCACGCTGAGATGACGGTCGCCACGCCATGGAGTTTGTGCATCGGTGGTGAGAGCTTTTCCACGCTGGAAGGTATTGCCATCCATCGTGCCATGTCGCGCGAACAGATTGAGCGGATCAAATTCTCTTGGTCGCTTCTCGAATCTGCGAATTGCGATGGGCTAATGAACGGAACTAGTCGTTTGGCCCGGGCCCTTTGCAGGTTGCAAACTGGCCTGGGTCGCGAAACTCACGAGGCACTAGTTGACCTTACGATCGTGCTCGAGACTCTGCTGGGAACCGGAAATAAGGACGAGCTTAAGTTTCGCTACTCGCTAATGACCTCGCATTTGCTTGGTACATCGCCGGATGAACGTCGAGAGTTTTTTCAAACCGTAAAGAGGGCATACGATGCCCGGAGTGACCTAGTTCACGGAGGTAATAGCCGTGATCGGGCGAATCTGGACGAATTATTGAACAGGTTTCGTAGAGTCGTCTCCGATGTCGTGCTTCTGTCGCTTCAGTGGCGAGGAACTGCCGGATCTAAAGAGTTTGCTAAGTCCATCGAGGAATCAATGATCGGCGGAACGCCCCACGAACTAAGCCGGATTGTGCAGTTGATACGTGATTTGGGGAGTTGAGCTTGACCCGTTCGTAACTGGAGGAAGACA
>JBFWYF010000235.1:0-9118 GCA_050186685.1 Pirellulaceae bacterium | reverse complement strand
CTGAGGAAAACGTTGCCATCCGGCTCTGGCGAAACCGCCGGCAAATGACGGCGGGCAGATAACAGTTCATGGCCCAAGTGAGCGACGGGTTGCTGCTGGCACCAAACTTGAAGCCGGCCATGCTGATCACCAGCGGCGCGTCAGGCAAGCGTGCCACCGACTCTTCATCCAGCAGATCACAAGCGACGGGCTCCACGCCCCACTCGGCCAACTGGCGCGGCAATTCGGAACTCGAAAAGCGCGACACACCGATCACGCGCCGCGGAGTACCCGAGGCGTCGACCGCTCGCCGCACCATCCGAGCCAACGTGGGGCCCATTTTGCCGCCGACTCCCAGGATCATCACGTCGCCGGATAGCTGGCGCAGCGTCTCGAGAACACGGGGCGTGGGCGTGCTCAGCATGTCGTCCAGCTGCCTCACGTCCTGAGGAACCGGAATTTCGGCTGGGGCATCGGACATTGTTCAGGCGCCTCGCTGTAGGCAAATAGGCATTTAGGCTGGAGGCATTTAGGCTGGACGCATTTAGGCTGGACGCATTTAGGTGGTCGGATTTCAGGCGAGCAGATTGCCTCCAGCCTACAGCCTAAATCCCCCCAGCCCAATCGCCTACAGCCTAATCGCCTACTATCCCGTCCGCAGCTTGGTTTCGATCCGCCGAATGGCCTCTTCGATGGGCCAGGACGACCGGCCAAACTGCAGTTTGGCACCGTGGGCCATCCAATGCCCCACTTTCCGCTCAGCCGAGATGACCGTCGAGTGGCTGCGGCGACCAAAGTACTCGCCAATCTCGGAGAAGGCGGCGCGCGTGTATTTCCGCGCCAGCCACATCGCCAGCATCCGCGGCTGACTGATCGCCTTCGTTTTATTGCCGTCTCGCAATGCGCGGGACTCCATTCCAAAGACCTCGCACACGGCACGCTCCACGTCCGGCAACCGGACCATCCGCTGCGACGCCGCAAAGACGTCGGTCAAGATGCGTCGCGCCCCGTCCAGATCGACGGCCGTGCCGCATGCCTCCGACGTGGCCCGCAACCGCAACAAGGCCCCCCGAATCTGGCGCGCATCGCCGGATGTTTCTTGAGCGATCAGACGCAGAACTTCGTCGGGCACCGTGCACCGGGTTTCCACCGCGAACTGCCGCGCCAACTTGAGTCGGGTGTCATAGTCGGCCGCCTCCAGCACGCACACCAGTCCACCCGACAGACGAGTGACGAGCTCGGAGCCAAGACTGCTTAACTCCGCGGGAGCCCGGTCGGCGGTGACGACGAGTTGCCGGCCATGCCGCGCTAACGCATCGAGCGTGTGTTGAAACTCGACCAGCGTCGCCTTCTTGCCCGCCAAGAACTGGATGTCGTCGATCGCCAGCAAATCCACTTCGCGGCACTTCCGGCGAAAGTTTGGCAGTCCGCTCCCCTGCAAGGCTTCGAGAAACAGACACGTGAACTGTTCGGCCGACAACTGCAAGGCGCGGCAGTGTCGGTCGCGGCCGCGCGTGGCATGACACGTTGCTTCCAGCAGATGACTCTTGCCCGTCCCCGGCGGGCCATACAGGAAGAGCGGAGAAACGACACCGGGGCGCCGTACCACCGATTGGGCGGCCGTCCACGCGACACGGTTCCCTTCCCCCATGACGTAGTCGCTCAGCGTGGTCACCCGCTTCCGAGGGCGAGTCTCTCGCCCCTCTTCGTTCCCCGCATCCGCTCGGCCCGCATCCACTCGCAAGAGCCGCGCCGCACTCGCGGACATCTGGACCTCGTCGTTCGGACCCGACCGCGACGGTCGCTCCGCATTCCCAATCGACCGCGGATTTGCTACCGCCGTGCCGACTGCCGCCCCGCTCGTTGCCTCGACCCCTGCCGCCGCGGAAGACGCGTCCAGGCTCACATGCTCCAATACCTGAAACTCAGCCGAAAACTCCGCACCACACACCGTGCGAATCACCAGCTGAATATCCGGTGCAAACTGCCGTCGCAGTCGATCCAGCACGAAAGAATTGGGCGCCATGAGACGGACTGTGCTCGCGTCGATGCGCCAACGCACCTGCGATCCGAACCAAAGCTCAAATCGGTCGCGACCGATCCGCTCGGCCAGTGCCCGGCCGATCGCCTGCACTACCGTCGGTTCGCCGCACAGCCCTTGCTGATGCATCCTGTGCCCACTCCATGGCAGTCGAATGATGTTGCTTTCCGGGCAGTTCCTGCAGACCCTCGTCCGCCCATCCGACTGCGTTAATTGTGCAATTCTCTCTGGTTTCACCTCGCCCACGGCGACTCGGCCTCGACTCCATCACTCGCCATCGGGTCGGTGATTGTAAGCGTGCTAGCATGGGTGTCAAACCGTCGCGAAACCCGACTGTAAAGATTCCGCGAAGGGCCTACGAATCGGCCCAGACGACGGCTCAGGCGATGGGGAGCCTGTCGCAGCGCGTCGTGGAAAAGTCGTTCGCACCACTCGTACCATTACTTAGGCGGCTCTTGAAGTTGTTACCTAACTTGTTCTGCCGCGCGACCTTCGCATTAGTCGCCGGATGCGGCGTCCCGTGCAGCGGTCGATGAAGTCCGTTTGAAGAAAGCGAGCCGGTGATCGAACTGCCGAAATCCACAGCGCGCGTAACTGCGCAGTGCGGGCTCGTTTGCCGCATCCACGGCTGTCCACATCGCTTCGCGCTGCGCGCACCGCGCGATCCACAGCGCTTGACGCACCAGTGCGATACCGAATCCGGCGCCACGGGCATCAGGAATCAGACCCATGTAGATGAGTTCCACTTGATGCAGCTGAGGATGATCCGTTAGCAGCAGGCAACCGACATCGTGGTCGCCGTGGCGCGCTATCAGCCACCAGTCTGGCACGTACGTGCCGCTGTGCTGGTAACCCTCGATGACGAGGGAGGTCGGACGCACGCCATTGAGAGCCGGAGCGTCGCGCGTGTCGACATAAGTCTCGTCGACCAATTCCACCAGTCGACTTCGATCGCATGGTCGACATGCCAGGAATTCGACCGGCGAATCTGGTCGCGATGTGGGAAAATCGGCAGAGCCACACAAGAGAAAAGCCAGTTCCGCGGCCAATTGGTATCCGTGTTTCAGAAGCCGCGCTACCGCGCGTGTCGCCTGTGTCGGTAACAGCGCTTGCAGACATGTCATCTGCGCGACAACCAGCTGTTCGTCGAGTTGCGACTGGAGCGCGTCAGCCGTGTCCTCACGTTCGCCGGTGGCCAGGCCGGGTGGCCAGACGTTGGCCACGCGACCGGGCAGGATCTGCCCCCAGGCGGCACCTCGTAGACGCTCGCCATCGTGCGCGACGAGCAAATGGTCCCACATGTCGGGCCGACGGACGGCCGCTTCGAGCAGGGAGGCAACTCGCAGTTGCCGCTGGCTAAGTGATTCCCACTCAAAAACCAGTTCCAATGCTGCGGCGCGCTGGTGGGACGGAGCGAGACTTACCTGACGTGGCCGGATGAATTCGGGCAGCATGCCGGCAGCATAATCGATTCCTCTGCGGTAATCAGGCCTTGGATCGATGGTTTCCCTGCGCACGACGGCCGCTCCATGGACGCTTGCCGGTCTGCCGGCGTAGAATGTGCCGGATGTCCGAAGTTTAGCGCAGGAAAGGAATGGCCCATGATGTCACGAGCCCGCTGGCGGGGAATGGCGGCTGTCGCGGCCGTCGTCGTGTGGAGCGGCACGAGCGATGCCTTCGCCCAATCACTGTTGCAGCGGCTAGCCCAGCAGCTGGAGAAAAATATTCCGCCTGCCGAGAGCTTGCCTGCGCCGCGTACGCAGCCGGAGCCGCCAGCGGCGTCGCCTGGCGTGCCGCGTGCCGCTGCACCTCCTGCGGTTGTCCCCGGTTCTGTGGCTTCGACCAACGCGCCGGGCAGCCTGGGTGTGCGTCTTGCGCCGCTGACCGACGAAGCCATGCGCCAGCATCAGCTCACCGTGCGTCAAGGTGCCTTGGTGACACACGTGGAGCCAGGGTCGGCCGCGGAAGCCGCCGGTTTGCCGGTGGGTGCCGCGATCGTGGCGTTGGATGGCCGTCGGGTTGACACGCCGGCCGAGGTGGCGGTCAGTCTGCGGCGGATGGCGGCAGGAGACCGCGTCGAAGTCACCTATTACGACCGGGATCGATTGCTGCGCAAACGTATCACCTTGGGAGCAGCGCCGGGGGCACCGTCCCTGTTGCCTTTGTCGGAGTCGGCTCGCGCAGTGCCGACGACCCCTCCTTCGACCAGCTCGGCGGTTCCTGTGCCGCCGCAGCCGGCCGCCGATGGCCGGGTGCCAGTCCTGCCTTCTCTCGACGGCGCGCCAGCAGGGCCGTTGGCGGATCGACCGCTGTTGGGCCGCTTGGGGCGCATCCTCGAGAACGTCGTGGCGCCCGCCCAGGCGACGGAGCCTGCCGTGCCCCTGGAGGTCGGTCGGGTGCCCGGTGACATGACGACCGCCAGCCTGCAACGGCAGGTCGAAGCGTTGCGGGCTCAAGTTGAACGGTTGCAGCGTCAAGTGTGGGCGCTGGAGCAGCGGTTGAATGCTTCCTCCGCTCCGGCGGTGCCCCCGCCACCCCCCTAACGCCACGGCGGTCTTCCGGCGCCGCTTGTAGCGGAACTCGCAAAAGTTCCGAATCTGGGTTCTCGTGCAACGGAAGTCTTCCGACGCCGCCGGGGGCGTCGTCTCGCGACTTCCGCTACGCGCGCGGCGGGCCTAGTCCCCCCAGCGGCGCACCTGCGACTCGTATTGCAGCATCTGCCGCAGCTCGCTGCTCAGACCATGCCCGGCACTGGGGTCATTCACCTCCAGTTCAATCCGCAACCGCGTGTGAGGCGACGAAGCGCGGATGACCGGGGCGCGAGATACATGAAGCACGTTGATGGGCTGTCCGTTCCAGCGGGCCACATAAATCCCCGCCGATAACGTCGCCTCTGGTTTAACGCCAAACCGCTGGCTGGCCAGATGGACCAGTGCACGTTCGTCGCCCGTCTGACCTTGCAAGGTCAGGCGGCACACGCGCTGCCGGCGGTCGAAGTAATACGTCAGCGAGCCAAGGATATCGGCGGGGCCTGTTCCCGACACGAGCGGTACACGCAGACCTTCCAGGTCAGGTTGTGCATGCACGGTTGACACGCGTGGCCAGCGATCGGTGACCCACCGCGGGTCGATGTCAAACCGCAGAGTTTCCGGCAGAGGGCAAAATAGACCGGCACCCGAAGTCTCGCTCCGGCCGGCGCGCAGGGCCGGAGCCACGGACGAAACTGTGTGATTGGAAGGAGCCTCCGGCGGCCGAGAGGATACGTCGAACGAGCTGGTCGGCTGTGGCTCGTAAGCTGCTGGCAGGGCGGGCAGGATATCACCGAAGTGAGTCGTCGATTCGCTGCGCGCGGTAAGCTCGGCCGACAGCGATTTCCAGGTTGCCCGGATCGGGCCGGCGAGGTTCTCGTTGAACCATGCGTAGGGGATGCCTGCGGAGGCCGCGAGCATCGTCAGGAAGCGGGCCCGTTTGCTGAACATGGGATGCCCTCCCGGGCAGGGCGATTCGCGAAAGGACAGCGACTCGCGTTGCAGTACCTGGCACAGAACTTGGAACGTGGGCGGCCGGGCGGTGCGAGTTGCCTCCGTCTGGCGATCCGCCGCCGCACCGTAGGGCATCGGCAGCCGGCGCCCCGCGGCTCCACGAACGGTCCACGGGCCGGACTAACTGGCGCGTCGCGCAGTATCGGTTCCGGGCGCGTACCGGACACTAAGCGGGATCTGGCGGAAACCGTGCGTCGAGTTCGCTGAGCGTCGTGCCGGCAATGGCCGCCGCATACTCTTCGTCGGAGTAATAGGTGGCCCGCTCTCGGCCCATTTCGATGCCCAACGACTGGAGCAGCTGTTCGGCATGTTCCTGGGAGTAACGCTTTTCCAGATTGGCGAAGAAGCGTAGAAAATCGGCATCGCGCAGCGCGTATGCGACCGTCGGCCAGCGCTGGAGCAGATGCTGCGGGTTGTGTTGCAGGACGCGCTGGCGGCAGAAGGCGGCAATTCGAGGCAGGCCGGCCTTGGTCGCCGCCACGGCGGCCAGGACCAGCAGCCGGTCGCGCACGTGGGGTCGACGCCGCAGGTCGCTGGCGCGGGCGAGGTGCAGATAGATAGCAAGCGGCGTTACCGGATCCTGCATGCGGATACACTCGCGGGGAGATTCTTCCGACGGTGGAAAGGGACGTTTCCGATTTTCGTTGGCTGGTGGAGGGCGCGGCAAGCCCGTACCTGGACCGAGTGCGAGCGGCCGGGGCGACGTCCGTGGCGCTCGTGCAGTCTCTGCGCCGTGAGCTCTCAGCGCCCCGGGTTCATTTGATTCTTGAGCAATACGAGCTGCGCGAGCGGGCTCGCGTCAAGTTTGCCCGGGCGGACGAGATGTTCTTTACCAGGCAGTTGCTGGAACAGGCCACCGACGAGTGGATTGCTCGGTACAAGGCGCATCGCACGGCGGGCTGTCCGTGCTGGATCGATCTATGCTGTGGCTTGGGCGGAGAACTTGTCGGACGGGGCCCGTCCGGCCGAGTGCTGGGCGTGGACCGAGATCCCGTGGCCGTGGAGCTTGCTCGGGCCAATGGACGCGTGTACGGTGTGGCGGCCAAGTGCCTTGCCGCGGACGCGGCACGCGTCGCGGTGGAAGAGGCAGACGGATGGCACCTCGATCCGGACCGGCGGGGTACCGGCCGGCGGGTCACCCATGGCGACGCGTTCGAACCGGGAAACGCCGTGTGGGACGCGCTGTGGCGACGCCAGCCCCACGGCTGTATCAAACTGGCGCCGGCCACGGAGTTGAACGCCGCCTGGTGCGAGCGGTCCGAGCGCGAGTGGATTGGCAGCCGCCGCGAATGCCGGCAACAGGTCGTGTGGTGCGGGCGATTCGCCGAAGCTGCCGGCCAACATCGTGCCACGCTCGTCGCCCAGGACGGCAGCTGGCAGTCGATCGTCGCACCGCCCGATTTGCCGGCCCCAATCGGCCGCCGGCTGGGGCGCTACGTCTTTGATCCCGCATCGGTTCTCGGCGCCGCGAAGCTGATCGGGGCCGTGGCCGCCACGCAGCAGCTGGAAGTTCTGCAGTGGGAGGCCGGTTACGTGACCGGAGATCACCGGTGCGACTGCCCTTTCTTGACCGCATTCGAGGTCCTGGAGGAACTGCCGTGCGACCTCCGTCGGCTGCGCACGGCGCTCCGGCGGCGCGAAATCGGGCAACTGGAGATCAAGACACGCGGCGTCGATCTCGATCCGCGCAACCTGCTGCGTGATCTGAGATTGGGCGGGCCCGAGAAACGAACGTTGCTGATCAGCGGGCCCGACCACCAGCGCCGCGCGATTCTTGCTCGCCGCGTGGCCTCTCAGAACGCGCGCCTCGCTTGCGAACCGGCCTGATGGGCACGACAATCCGTCAGGGCAGGATGGGAGTCGGATTGGCGAACAGGTTTCCACCCTGGTCAGGAGCACGTATGAAGTTACCGCGGCGGCAGTTTCTCATGGCCGTGGGGTGTGCGACGGCGTGTGGCGGTTGTGGGGAGACGCTCCCGACTGGCGGCGCCTCGACGAGCACCGCTGCAGCGGCGGATTCCGGCGTCATGCGGACGGGCCGCGCCCTGGGCACCGATGTCTCGATCTGGGCGTGTCATGAAGATCGGGCCGTGGCGGTGACCGCCGTACAGCACGCGTTTGACGAGCTGACTCGCGTCGAACAGGTCATGAGCCTGTATCGACCGGATAGCGAATTGTGCCGATTGAACCGGCACAAGGTACTCCACCATCCGCACCCGTATCTCGTCGAGGTCCTGGAAACCGCCTTAGCTTTGTCGCGCCGCACGAACGGTGCCTTTGATGTGACGGTCCAGCCGCTTTGGCAGCTGTATGCCGCGGCGCAGCGGCACGGAAGACCGCCCTCCGCCGGCGAAGTGGCGGCGGCGCGGGCGCGGGTTGATTGGCGGCGCGTGCTCGTGTCACCGGACTGCATCCGGTTGGTGGGGGAGGGGACTGAGGTGACCCTCAATGGCATCGCGCAGGGACTGGCCGCCGACAAAGCTTCGGCGGCGTTGGAGCAAGCGGGCATACGGAATGCCTTGCTGTCCACGGGCGAGACGCGGGCGCTGGGATCGCGACTGGGCGGCGAGGCCTGGCGAGTTGGGATCCAACATCCGCGGCGCGAGCGGCAGCTGATCGCCGTAACCCGATTGCAGGACCGCTGCCTGGCCACCTCGGGGGATTATGCGACCGTGTTTTTCGGTGCTGGGTTCGAGCGGCATCACTTGTTCGATCCTTGCACGGGATGCGCCGCTACGGAACTGGCCAGCGTTTCCGTGGTGGCTACCACAGCGCAACAGGCTGACGCACTGTCGACGGCCGTGTTTGTGTTGGGACCGGTGGCCGGGGCGCGGCTGGTCCGCGAGACGCCGGAGGCCGAGGCCCTGTTTGTGACACGGGACGCGCGTGTGGTTGCCACCGCGGGGTTTCCGCTGGCCTAGGCACTGTCCTGTGCGGCTTGCTGCTGTCTGCTCCAGTTGATAGTCTTAGAACCTTCTAAGCTTGGGAAATTCATAGGGAATCGGTATGCCGTGACGCCCGAGAGTGACCGCGTTCACGAAAGTTTGATCCTGGTAGTGGATGATTCGCGCATTGACCTGGGTGTCGCGGTTCACTTACTCACCAAACGTCCGCGCACACGGGTTCTTGCGGCTCGAGACGCGAAGACGGCCCTATCGGAAATCGAGCAGCACCGGCCGGACCTCGTGATCACGGACATGCAGATGCCTGAGATGGATGGCTTCGAGCTGGTCGAGACCATCAACGCCCGCTTCCCGTATTTGCCCACGGTGTTGATGACGGCGCACGGCAGCGACGAGATTGCGATGCGTGCCCTGCACGGGGGGGCGGCCAGCTTCGTGCGGAAGCAAGATCCTCCCGATCGGCTGCTCGAAACCGTCGATGAAGTGTTGGCGCTCACGGTGGGCCGCCGGCAGCAACATCGACTCTGGAACGCATGGTTGCAGACGGAGTTTCAGTGGCAGCTGGAAAACGATCCCAGTCTGATATCCATCCTGGTTTCGCATTTACGGCACTATCTCAGCAGCCTCGCGGACCACAACGAAACGGTATTTAT
>JBFWYF010000234.1:0-9119 GCA_050186685.1 Pirellulaceae bacterium | reverse complement strand
GCACGACGTACGGTCAAGGCTGTCTGCTCGCGCGGCGGCTCGTCGAAGCGGGTGTAAAGTTTGTGACCGTCTACTTCTCCGACAGCATTGGGGGGCGGGAAATTGGCCGCGGCGGTTGGGACACGCACGGCTTCGACAATTCCCGCATGTACAAGATTGTCGACAAGTACCATTTGCCGCTGACCGACCAGACGCTGCCGACCTTACTCGACGACCTGGAGCAGCGCGGGTTGTTGGACGAGACGCTGGTGGTATGGATGGGCGAATTTGGACGCACGCCCAAGATTAATGCCAACGAGAGCCGTGACCATTGGCCCCAGTGCTATACGGCTTTGCTGGCTGGCGGCGGCGTCAAACGCGGTTACGCTTACGGCAAATCCGACGCCCATGCCATGTATCCCGATCAGTATCCGGTGAAACCAGAGGATCTGGCCGCGACCATGTATTACCTGCTGGGCATCGACCCCAGTACGGAGATCCGGGATCGCAACGACCGACCGCTCGTCATCGGTGGTCGCCCCTTGCTGGACGTCATGACCTGAGATTGGCTCTGCTTCCTGTGGCACGACGCTCCGCCGTCGTCGTCCCGTACCCAATTCCTATCCAAGCCTTTCCCCCCCCCTGATAATAGCCAATCCTGGCCCTCTTGAGCTCTGCGGGCATGATTCAGCTATCTGTAAACTACACCGGCTCCATGTCCTCATCTCTTCTTGCTCATGGAAGGGTCCCGTTCTACGGCTATTTGTCTACCAGGTAATACGGCCGGTAGCTGAACACCTGCGGATCGTAGGGGTCGACGGTCACGGCCAAGCCGGCCACATTGGGCGAGCCGAATACTTCCACACGTGTGAAGTGCAGGAAGGTCTTCCGAGCGCTGTCCTTGAACGGTTTATCGATGCGGAAATAGTGGGAATCACCATGTATGCAGATAACTGGTCTGCGATACTCCGGCAAGAACGCCCGCATGGTGGCGAGGAATTGTTGGAATCCCACGCCGGCTCCCTTTTCGAAATCTGGATTTGCATGAATCACGATTGCCACGGCTCGAACATTCCTGGCAACTGCTACTGCAAAGCTCTCGTTGAGAAAGGCGAGGTTCGCTGCCGTGCGGCCGTGAAACTCCGTCATCGAGGGTGGATGGTCCGCCCGGTAGTTGTTGCCACTGCCTACCACGTGCGCGACGATGAACAGTACACCGGACCTGATGAAGCGATAGTTTTCGACGTACTTCGCGTATTGCGGTTCCATGCTTTGATGGTGCGCCCCGAGTTGGCCTAGCCGTAGCGTTTGCGGATCCTTGAAGAACAACTCCCGCAGTTTGTCGAGCCGTTCCACCGGATCTCTTCCGACGCTGTGACAGTCGGTCCATTCGTTATCGCCCGGTGTATAGACGACGGGCTTTGAGTACGCTTGGAAGAGATCCCGAATTTTCGTGAACTCGTTGTTGGAACAGGGCGCAGATCCCGCCTTGAAATCGCCGACGTGCATCAGGAATTGAAAGTCTTCGCCTTCCGACTGCTTGAGAAGCCGTCGGTACTGGCTCTCCTGGTCGGCGGAATAGGGGAGATCGCCAGTGGCCAGGAATCGAAATGCAGGATCTTGTGCGCGGACAGAGAGCGACATCGCGAGAATCGCGAAGACCGGCAGCGCGCACGACTCGAGCTTCATGTTTCCATTCCGATGCTAGTGAACAGTGGTCGGCAACTGGGATCGCCGTCAGGAGTGCTCGGCAAGCATACCGCAAATCGGTTCGCGATTCTTCACCGGACCTAACCGGGGAATCAAGGATGAGAAGGTGAATCGAACTTCGGCCAGTACGTCAATCACGTCAGCGTCACGGCGTGGCCCGACGACCAGCCACAGGCACACGGGACACTTCGCCGAAAGATCGCTGAGCCACCACATCGCCGCTGAGAAATCAGGGGCGTCGAGCGCGGAGGCAACGCTGAGGGCCATTCCGAATGCTCCTAATCGGTCACGGCCAAGAGTTCCCGTGGGATGCGCAGACGTTCGACGGCATAGGCGCCCTCGCGGCGGAGGATCAGGCCGATTTGGCTGCCACTCGCCGCGCTGTCCGTTTCCAGAAACAGCTGGCGTACGTTTCCCGGCAGGCACAATTTCAACTCGCTGTCCAGGCAGTTCTGTTCGGCGTCCCACGTCCAGCAGTGCAGTCGCTGGTCCAGGCCGCAACTGACTAACTCGCCGGAGGGCGTCCAGACCAGCGCGGAGATACCCGACCAGTGTGCCGCGGGTTGCTTATGCACAAGTTGACTGCATTCCGCGTCCACAATGAACAGCGTCCCGTCGCCGTCTCCGACGGCAAGCCTTCTCGTCGGCCTGTGATATGCGGCGGCCCGCAAGGGAGAGTTGCCGAGTCGAGCCACGGCCAGTGTTCTCGGTCGATCAGTCCACTCGACGGTCGTCAACCACCCATCTTCGTCCCCCAGCACGACCCGATCTTCCGTGATCTGAAGCACGACCGGGAACTTGATGCCGGCACCCTTGGCGAGATCGTCAGCACGACGTGCCCAATGCCGCCTCGCCTCGGTGGCATCCTCGTTCAACCCTACCAGTCCCGAATCTGCCGTCACGATGAGATCCCCTCGCGGATCAAATGCGAACTCCCGGAAACGACTCAGTTCCCTGGACTCGCCAAGCTGTGTCAAGGTTCCACAGTCCATAGTCACGATATGGGTCCGGAACGGCAATCGCTCGATG
Organism: Pirellulaceae bacterium; assembly: GCA_050186685.1. GTDB lineage: Bacteria > Planctomycetota > Planctomycetia > Pirellulales > Pirellulaceae > CAZFLF01. The sequence goes on along the minus strand of JBFWYF010000234.1, from coordinate 6,401 downwards.
GCCAAAGCCAGTCTCTTGCCATCGCGGGAGATTCTGAGTGCCGGGTAAGAATAGCCGGGGATGTTGTTGACGACGATCTTTCGGGTGGGGGCGGTTTGGTTGGGGAGTGCGAGGTCGTGGATGCGGATCTCCGCTTGGTGAGGAATGCGTGCCGCGTCCGCCAGCACCGCGAGCGTCCGGCCATCTTGGGCCGCCGCGAACTGCAGCACCTCACCAGTTCCGGCAAACAAGGGACTCAACTCCGAAGAACGGACATTGGAAACGGTCGCGGTGGCGCCCCCCGTGGCGGAGAACAATCGCTGATCGCGCGAGATAGCAAAATGAACCGCTTTGTAGGTCGTGCTTTCGACGGGAAGCGATTGGATGTGTCTCAGATCCGTTGAAGACCAGAAATGGATCTGACCGTGCTCCTTGTCCCCCATGACCAACAAATCACCGCGAGCAGAAAAGGCGATCTCGCTATCCCAATGCGACGTCGCGAATCCGGTCGGGGGCGGCATGAGCCGTCCGATCAGTGCCGAGGTCGCGAGGCCATAGATGGAAACTTCCGAGCGACCGGCCACCGCCACACGTCCCGCGTGATACGCGATGTTTCCCGCGACAGGAATCGACATCGTGTAAGTCGGTTCCAGGGACAGCGGGTCGACGACGGCCAGTTCCGATGGACCACAAGCGATGATTGCGTCGATATCGGGAGCGGATGTTACCGAACTGATTCCACCGTACCAGTCCCGAGATTTGACCTCCGTCCAAGTCTTGGTATCGATCGACATCAAGCGCCAGGTACCCTCTCCATTGTGTCCCGCGACCACGACGGCGTCCTTTCCCTCGACCGCCGCCATTTGCCAGATGTGAACCATGCGGGTGGGAATCGACGCGACGGGATCGGCGACAGTGAGATCCGTTAGCGAGTAGACGAGGATGTTTGACGAGCGCGTGGCGACGCTCAGCCAAAGACCGTCTGCGGTGATCGCCATATCGACAATTCCATTCCGCTTCGACTCGTGTTCGTCCCTCAAGAACAGCGTTCGAACGACGTCTCCCGTCCGCGTGTCCGCGATCAGGATCTGGCAGGGAGATTTCTCATCTGCGCCATACTTCCCGGCCAGAAACAACCAGGGCTGGCTGGGGTGAAATCGGACGACGCGCGCGTTCGTGAACTCAAGAGAGAACCGCGGTTCACTTACGTCGAATCCCAGCCCGCAGTTGCCTCGTAACGAGCAGAGTTCCCGGCGGTCCTCTGGCGAATGGCTCAAGGATTCAGCCTCGTCGATCGCGGCCAGGGCGCGCGTTTTCCAGCCCGGACGATGCTCCACGGTCTCGAGCCGCGCCTGCTCGACCAGTCGCGCGTACTCGACGAACTGTCGTCGCCAGCGGGATTCGAGGTTGGCGACGGCGAGGAGGACGCAGACAAACAGGCAAATTGTGATGAGCGCCACGGCGGCGGAGTGCCAAGGATGGAGGCGAATCCAGCGGTAGCTTCGCTCCACTCTGCCAAGCGAGCGGCTGGATATCGGCTCGCCGCACAGCCAGCGTTCCAAATCAGCCGCCAGGTCACGGCAACTGGCGTAGCGATCGTGCACATGAAATTCAGTGCACTTGCGGATGATGGTTTGCAGTTCGCGATCGCAGGCGACCAGGAGCCGATCGAGCTTAGGAATTGGTCCCGCCTGGAGCTTCCGCATCATTACCAGCCATCCGCCGCCGTCGTATAACGGTTCGCCGCAAAGCCGCTCGAACAGGATGGCACCCAGCGAATAGATGTCGGAGGCCACGGTCAGGTTCTTGAGGCCCGAGGCCTGCTCTGGCGACATATACTGCGGCGTGCCCAAGCTGGTGCTGGATCGAGTCAGGCCCTGTACGGCCCCAATTCGCTTGGCCAGTCCAAAATCCGTGACGTATGGTTCGCCGCCGGAGTCGATGAGAATATTCGAGGGCTTCAAGTCGCGATGCAGAATGCCTTGATCGTGAGCATACTGCACCGCGCGGACGATCTTGACCATCCGCTCAATCTCGTCGTGAGCCGAGCCGATGGGAAGCCGCTTAAGATCGGTTCCGTCGATCAGCTTCATCACGATATAGTAGCGCCCGTCCTTCTGGCCGGTGTCGAATACGGGAACGATGTGGGCATGATCCAATTGCGCGGCGGCCTCCGCCTCGAATTTGAGCCGCGCGATGTCTTCCGTGGTCGAATCGTCGAGGGAGCTCGCGATCTTCAGCGCGACCCGGCGGTTGAGCCCGGGCTGCAATGCCTCGAAGACCACCCCCATTCCGCCGCAGCCCAACTTGCGGATCAATCGGTATTCACCAAACCGTAACTCGTCGATGGAAGCTTTTGCGGTGTCGTAGGATTCCCCCAACTCCGATGCCTCCGAATTGTGCGTGCTCGCAAGCGGCTCGGCTCCGGGAACCCGATCGATTCTCCAGAGGGAGAAGGCGGATTGCAGTCGGCGGTTGTTCTCCGCGAATTCCTGGAGCTCGCGGACGAATCGCGGGTGCTGGTGTATCAATTGCTGGAAGGACACGGGCTCGCCGCGTTCCAACGAGACCAGATAGTCGCCGATAATCTGGTCCAGTTCCGTGTGTGTGTTGTTCGAGGAAGAACAGTGCGACACGGGTTGCCCCTTTTGATTAGTCGGGAACAGGCGCGGACCTATTTGATAGCGTGTGCCCGCGACGGGATATTCTGAATTCCCGACAATGAGGCCGCAACCAACGCCGCTACTTTCGGCGGCCCGCGTCCGTCGCACGACCCAACGTGCGTCAGCCGGAAGGGACCCCGTGCACCGGCCCGAGAAGTCTGTCAAATTTTCAGGATTTCCCGGTTGGCCGGCCGCAAGAAGTCGTCCTTGAAGGTAGGTGCGGGGCATAGGAGCGAACCGCCTCACGACGGGCTGGAAACTAGACGAAAGCGACATGTCCTATTGCTACGACGCCGTCATCCAGCGGCTGGAAACACATCGCGGCTATCTGCATCTGCTGGCGGAATCCCAGCTGGATCGGCGTCTGCGCGCCAAATTCGATGCGGACGACGTCGTACAGGAGACGATGCAGCTGGCGTACACAAAGTATCCGCAGTTGCGCGAGCCAGAGAATCCGGCGGTGGTGAAGAATTGGCTGCGGGAAATCCTGTGCAACGTCTTGATCGATCATGGCAAGCGATATTCGGCCGACAAGCGGAACGTGCACCTGGAGCAGTCGCTCGCCGACCAGGTCCAGCGTTCGGCGGAAGTCCTCGACCGCTGGCTGGTCGCGGAGCACACTTCGCCGAGCATGGCGGCCGCGCGAAACGAAGAGGCGGCACGGCTGGCGCTGGGGGTGCGGCAGCTGCCGGACGACATGCGTGAAGTGATCGTGCAGCGGCACCTCAACAACAAGTCTGTCGCGGAGATCGCCGAGCTGACTGGGCGTAGTCCCGCCTCGGTCGCAGGCCTGTTGCGCCGCGGCCTTGCCAAACTGCGTGACTACCTGGGCTGAGATTCGAGCACCATCCGTTCCTCCGATCCAAATAGCAACCGCGGCGATAACCAACCAATCGTCGCGTCCTGCAGATTTCTGCGCGCCTGGGCTTTCACGCTCATCATTCTTCCCACGGTTGGGTCGGAGGAACTGGCAGTCACGCTCGTCCCGATCGTAGTGATTCCCCAGATCATCCAAGCCTGTGTCGTCGCCGAATTGCCGGTTGTGATCGAACCGCTGGCCCGATCGGCGATCAGCGTTTTCTGGGGACAGCACGCATTGGAAGCGACACTCGACGCGGAACATCGCCTCACGAGAGCGTATGAGCCTGGCATCGCCCAATGGCGCCATGCTGGGGTTTCATGCCATGATCGCGCTGGGAGTTGCCTGGTTCGGCGTGCGCTTTCGAAAGCCCTGAGCGGGGCGGTCTCAGGCCTAGGGCGAAGTCGCTTACCCCCGAGCCAACCCAAGGCGTGGAAGAAGGCGCTGATGCTCTGGACGAACATGAGGTATCGATGGCAAGATGTCACCGGAGAGAATCGTACTTTTCAGGGCGGGGCGATTTCGTCCGTCACAAGCCGTCGCCTTTGAGATCGCTCACAACCGGGAACGCTTGCGGCGGATCAAAGACTTCAGTCGGTTCAAGCCTAACTCGGGAATGAAGGCATCCGGGAGTACATTACTGAATGAGCGAGAACACCAACATCCAGCCTGGTCGCTATCGGCACTTCAAGGGTAAGGAGTACACCGTCATCGGCGCTGCCCGGCACAGTGAGACACTGGAAGAGCTCGTTGTCTATCGGCAGAAGTACGGCGATCACGGTTTGTGGGTGCGCCCGAAAGGGATGTTCGCAGAGTCGGTGAAGCTCGATGGCGAGGACGTGCCACGCTTTCGGCGAATGGGATCGAGCAGCGAGAATGTTGGCGAGAGCGTGAGGAACATCTTCGATAACCTTCCGCAGCACTTGCCTCAGGAAGTCGTCCAAACGCTCATCGAAGCTGACGACATGCGCATCGAACGGATCATTTCGCACGGCCATGCGTCGGCCGCAGATTTCTGGTATGAGCAAGCGCACGCCGAATGGGTGATTGTCCTGAAGGGAGCAGCGAGATTGCAGTTCGAAGACGGGATGGTGGAAATGCGACCCGGTGACTTCATCCATATCCCGGCGTTCCAGAAGCACCGGGTCGATTGGACGGCACCGGACGAGCCGACCGTGTGGTTGGGCGTGCAGTATGGGTACAAGGGACCCGGTGGACCGTCCTGACCGACATCGCTTGCTGCCGCTCAAGGAGAAAGATCATGCTGACGAATTCCATTACGGGAACCCGAATCGACGAGGTTGCAGCGGGTATCTACCGTATCAATACGCCCTTGCGGATCGACGCCATCCCGGGAGGGTTCAACATCAGCCAGTATCTCATCGTTGACGATGAACCGATGGTGTTTCACACAGGCTGGCGGAAGTGGTTTCCGTTTGTGTCGGAAGCGATTTCGAGGGTCGTTCGGCTCGACCGCATTCGTCACGTCGGCTACTCGCACTTTGAGGGTGATGAAGCAGGTGCAATGAGCGAGTTCTTGGCGGTTGCTCCACACGCCGTCCCGTTCGCCAGTCACATCAGTGTGATGACGTCTTTGAACGATCTGGCCGGCCGTCCAGGCCGAGGCTTGGGCAATGGCGAGACGTTTTCGACGGGTAGCAAGACGTGGCAGTGGATCGACACGCCACATGTGCCGCACGGCTGGGACTGTGGCGTGCTGTTCGATCAAACCAGCGGTACGCTGCTATGCGGCGATCTCTTTACTCAGGCCGGTGCAGAAACCGTTGCCGTCACCGAATCGGAAATCCTGACGGCCAGCGAGGTGATGCGGAAGCCGATGGACTACTACGCTCATTCCACCAGGACCGGCAAGATCTTGGAGCGTCTGGCATCACTCCAACCTACCACGCTCGCATGTCAGCACGGGAGCGCCTACCGAGGGGACGGTGGTGCGCTGCTGCGACAACTCGCTGCGATCCTCGAAAAGGAACTGCGCGCGGAACTCCAGACGAAGGAATCGAAATAAGTCCGCTCGAATAAAGCCATCGGAAAAAGGCCTCGAATAAAGTCAGTGATCTTTTTCCACCTGCCCTGGACTATTCGCTACAGTGAGCTACAATGTTTGCAGTCGGTTGACGACGTAAGTGCAGCGTGCTTTCTTAGATTGATTCGCCGCCCTACTCCCTTCCTACTTGGCGGATCACCACGCTGGTCCCTTTCTACTTGGCCCAGAAAGTTTCCCAGGGCCTGTTTGCGTATGAGGAATTGTCTAGTGTCAATGCGTTTGTATGTCGGGAATCTGAGCTACAACGTCACGAGTCAGGGATTGGAAGACATGTTCGCTGAACATGGTCGGGTGCAAAGCGCCCAGGTCGTCCAAGACCGCGACACGGGACGTAGCAAAGGGTTTGGGTTTGTGGAAATGGCGGATGGCAACGAGGCTCGCGAGGCGATTCAGAGTCTAAATCTGAAAAATGTCGATGGGCGTTCACTGACCGTCAACGAAGCTCGGCCCCGCGAGGAGCGGAGCGGCGGCGGTGGCGGCGGCAGTCGAGGCGGTTACGGTGGCGGCCGTCGTTACTAAGCCGCGACAAGTAAAAAAAAGAAACACGGGGCCCTGAGGTTCGCTAGCCGAGCTTCAGGGTCTTTGTTGTTTCTTGTCCACCAGTTCCACTTGCCCCCCAGGTCATCCTCGAGGCGCAGTTTCCCGTTCATGCGAGGAAGATTCACGAAGGGGTTACCGCTCCGGCTGCCCGACGACATCCAAGACATTCTAGGTTCTGTTTGAAAACTGCTCTTGCCCTGAATGGAGCGATGGTACAGATTGAAGCCAATCTGAAACTTCCATTCTGCCAAGGAGGGCAACAGTATGACTCGACACGGACTCACGGACGACCAAT
>JBFWYF010000233.1:0-9134 GCA_050186685.1 Pirellulaceae bacterium | reverse complement strand
GCTGCAACGCAGTTCGACGGTCTGACTTTGGGCCAAATCCAGTTCCCCATAGGCGAAGCCGACCGCCTCGCGCACCGGGGCGATCGCGGCCACAAGATCCAATTGTCCGAGTGCGTCGCGCGATTCGTGCAGTTGCCAACGCAACTCCCGACCATCCTTGCCGGAAAAGCGAGCCGACAGGTCGATCGCACCGGCGTCCGATTCCGGCGGAAACACCTGGTCGAAGCCGGACATCCCCGGAGCATCGAAAGGCCCCAGCAGGTACCAGCGATGAACGAAACCAAGATGGCGGATCGGGTCGACGTTCTCACCCGCCTCCTGGAGCTTTCGGGCGGCGCGCAACACTTGATCGCTCTGTCGTGCGCTGGCGAAGGCAAGCTGAAACCTTCGCCGGGCTTCCTCGGTCCGCCCTGCTCGGTGCGCCTGGTCGCCCGCCGCCAGCGCCGCATCGACGGCCTCCTGGCGAAACTCCGGGTCATCCAACTGATCGGGTATCCAGCGGCCGCGGAAGCCGGGCTCCAGCCGATCGACCAGAGTAAGGACAAGCCGGCGTGCCTTGCCTTCGCCTTCTCTCCGTTGCACGAACGCCTTCAAGTCTTCCAGCGGCCAGTGCGGTGCCGGTCGAGCCATCTCGCGCGCGACGATCGCGTCGAAGGCGGAGCGATACCAGTTGGCGGCCACGACGTTGTCCGTATCCAGCCAAGGCAGCAGGCGTGGCAACTGGTCGGCGGGCAGCTGCGCCAGTCTTTGGCGCGCGTCCCGCGCCGCGGCGCTGCCGGACCCTTGCGGCCCGACTCGAGCAATCGTCTGCAACCACTCGTCGATCTCGTCACCAAGGACGTCGTGGACGGGCAGCAGCAAAAGCCAACAGCAAAGCGACAGACGCGGAATCATCGAAGGCATGGCGGATCTCATCGAGGCGAGGTCGCACCAATCTAATGCCTCGAACTCTGCCTTGCAAAAGATCAGGCTCTGTCCGAACTTCCCTCTCCGGTACTCCGGTACTCCGGTACTCCGGTACTCCGGTACTCCGGTACTCCGGGAGAGGGAAGTTATTTCCTTGCCGATCCTATCCGTTCCAACCGGGTACCGCTCGCCAGGCACTATCGAAGCACGGCAGCACGATCGGCGACTGCCAGCGACGGCGACAACGGTTTGTCGAAGCGATGGCTCGGTGCGGCTTGTTCCAGCACTTCCAGACGTTCGATGCGCTGGGTCAGCGGCGGGTGGGTCTCGAGCAACGCGCTCCAAGGGGCGTACGGGTTGGCAAAAAAGAGGTGGCTCAGACACGGAACTTCCGCGCTGCGCACGTGGCTGCCGGACGGTTCGCCCGCCAGCAGTTGCAGCGCCTCGCGAAGCCCTGCCGGGTCGCGCGTGTACTGCACGGCGGACGCATCCGCCAGGAACTCGCGCTGCCGATTCACGGCACATTTCACGACGGCCGCGCAGAAGGCCCCGATCTGGCCGACGGGCCAGAGCATGACGCCGCAGGCGAGCGCCAGGATCATGCCCAGCGGATGCCGCGCCGGGCCGCCCGGCTGCGTGGCTCCGGCTGGCCATCCCAGCCGCAGCAGGAACGAGGCGGTCGTTGACAGGGCCTGGATCCCGCTCAAGACGCCGATCAGATGGATGTTCAGACGCGCATCGCCGTGCAGGATGTGACTGAATTCGTGAGCCACGACTCCCTGCAGCTGTTGTCGCGTGAGGCGGTCGATCGCACCGCGGGTCACGCCCACGGCGGCATCCTGCGGCTGAAAGCCGGCAGCAAAGGCATTGATGCAAGCTTCGTCCTCCAGCACGTATACCGGCGGAGCGCGCAGTCCGGTGGCCACGGCGAGCTCCTCGACGACGTTCAGAAGCCGGCGGTGACTCGCATCGGGCGTGCCCTCGCCGACGCGTGTCCCTCCCGCCAGTCGTGCCACGAGACGTCCGCCGCCATCGGCCAACTGAAACGTGCGGTAGATTCCCATACCGGCCACGATCACGGTCACGACGACCAACGATTCCGCGAGTCGCTGTCCGAACAGCGCGGGCCAGTAGCCCGCCGGCATCTCGATTCGCACCGTGGCTTCCAGATAGGCCCAGGTGCCGGCCACCAGCACACCGGCAAGCGCCAGCGCAGAAAGGAGGATCGTGGCGAGGACCGACGCGGCCAGCAGCAAGCACAGGCGGAAAGTCTGCTCTTTCGCAGCGGCTTGAAACTGATGCAACTTTCGCATGGGAGACTTGTCTCCATCGGGAGCCCGCGCGAGTCCCGACGCGCGAGGCTGTACGGCTGGGATCCCCCTCTCCTCCAAGAGGCGCAGGGAACACAGGGGAGCTTGCGAACCTACAGGACCAGGGCTACGGACGGAGTCGTGTGCAGCTTCTCCTTCTCCGCGAACGTCAGGAACTGGCGATTGGCGCCGTATCCGAACAGTCCCGCGAACAGGCAACTGGGAAACGACTGGCGATAGGAATTGAATCCCGTGACCCAGTCGTTGTAAGACTGCCGGGCGAAGGAAATCCGGTTCTCCGTGCTCGTCAGTTCCTCGGTCAACGCGGCAACCGACTGGTTGCCCTGTAGTTCCGGATACGCTTCGATGGCGAGCGACAGGCGTCCCAGGGCACAGGCCAGGGTTCCTTCGGCGCCCATCCAGTTTTCGAGCTTCTCGGCATTGCCCCGCTCGCGGGCCGCCTGATTCAGCCTGGAGGCTGCATCGTGGCGAGCCGACAAGACGCGATCGAGGACATCCCGTTCATGGGCCAGGTACCCCCGCACGCTTTCCACGAGATTAGGAATCAGATCGTAACGTCGCTTCAACTGGACTTCGATCTGCGCGAAACTGTTGTCACAGAAGTTCGCGAGTGCCACGAGGTGATTGTACGTGCTGGCGATCCAAATGGCGGTTGCCAGTCCGCCGGCTATCAACGCCAGACTGATGATCCAAGGCGTCATTTATCCACTCCAGCCACGAGTTGACTCAATTGCTGCTCCGAGAACCGGCTCACGCGTAGCGTGATGTCGGTTCGTCGGCCGAACAGCGCATACGTGCCACGAAACGTCCGGCTCAGCATCATGCCCTGGTCCAGGTCGAAGACGATCTCGCCCGATCCGGAGATCTCTTGCACGCGATCGTCGGTGCTGAACGTACGGCGGTCGACAAGCCGCACCACGGGGGACGCCCCGCTGCTGACTCGCACGTCCCACGAGAAGTGGCCGCGGTTCTGCTTGTCCCACTGGGGCGCATTCATCAGGAAACTGCCACGCTGCACGTCGTAACCCTCGCCCCGCTCGGCTCGCAGGTCGCGCGGCACGGGAGGAAAAAACCAATCTCGCGAGCGGCCCAGCAAGTACGGCAACCGTTCCTCAATTATCGGCTCGATGCCGCTGGTGGATACGTCAAACGTCGCATCGACCAGCCGAGATCCCCGGGGCAGCGACCAGGAGATCTGGGAGTTGGAGACATGGCGCAGGTTGTCATGGGCCCGAATCTGCCAGCCGCCTCCCTGGTCCTTCTGCACGTCAAACTGTGCAATACCGGCAATGCGTGTCTGTTCCTGTCCGGTAGTGGCTTCGAGCAGAAACCAATAGGCGATCGTCCGTCCCTCGGGCAAATTGTAGCGCACGAGTTGTGCGCTGGAGGGGCTGCCGGCAGCGGCCTTCGCTGTCGCGGAAGCCTTGGTGGCGGGAGACGGTGGCCGAGTCACGGGCGATCTCGTCGTTGGGGCGGTAGTGATGCGGCTCCTGGATTCTAGGTCCCGCCGTGTTTTCTCGCTTTCGCGGCGTGCCGCTTCCAGTCGACGCTTCAATTCGCGCTGGTGAGCCTCGACCTTCGCCTTCAGACTGCTCTGCTGCGCGTGGGTCGCGGCGGAAAGCAACGTGGACAGAACCATTGCCAACCGCGCGACGGTCCTCCATTGCCCAGAGCGAACCAGGTTAAACACGTTATTCATCGTGACTGTCCTCACTGGTCGCAGTTCGTTCGCCGCGGAACACCGCGCCGCCGCGAACCCGATCGATGCGCGCTCTGGCAAGTCGTTCAAAACAGAGCCTAGCCCCCTTACGCCCGCGCGGCGGCGGATTGGGCAGGGCATGGCGGGGAACGGTCCGTCCGGCTGCCGCACGAACCGCGCAGACGCTACACCTCGTCGGTCCGGAGGCTCCCGCTTCGGCGCGACATTTCCGGTTGGAGCGGTCGAAGGGGGTGGGGCGTGAGGCTATGATGAAATCGATTGCTCCGACCCGGTACAGCCCTGCCGGCCCGCAGCACGCGGCCCGCACGGCGCTGGGGCGGGCCGCAGGAGAGAGGAACTGAACGATGTATCCGTGCGGACGAATCATGCGTCCATGGAATCGCCGCGAGCTGCTCACGAAGGCCGCGTGCGGTTTCGGGGCCGTGGCCTTGTCGGCGCTGTTGCGTCCCGTGCGCGTCGCGGGCGGCGCCGAATCCGCGACGGCCGCAGGCCCCTATGTCCCCAAGCCGACGCATTTCCCGGCTCGATGCCGCCATGTCATTTTTCTGTATATGGATGGCGGGCCCTCCCAGGTCGACACCTGGGATCCCAAGCCGTTGCTGCAGAAAGAACACGGTCAGCCATTCAAGATGAAGATCGAGCTGACGCAGTTCAACAATAACGGCAACACCCTGGGCTCTCCCTGGGCGTTTCAGCAATACGGCGAAAGCGGCATTCCGGTCAGCGCACTGTTTCCCCACATCGCGCAGCACGTCGATAGCCTGGCCGTCGTCCGCTCGATGACGTCCAACTTCTCTGAGCACACCAACGCGAACTATTTTCTTCATACGGGTGTCGGGATCCAGGGCCGGCCCAGCATGGGCGCATGGTTCGGGTATGGACTTGGCTCGGAGTGCCAGGACCTCCCGAGCTTCGTGGTGCTGAATGGTGGCCTCATTCCGCCGGGAGGATTGGATAACTTCAACAGCGGATTTCTGCCAGCTACTTATCAGGGCTCCGTCTTCGATTCGGGGGACCCGCCGGTCGCCAACATCCGGCGGGTGGAATCGAGCGACGCGCTTCAGCGCCATAAGCTCGATCTGCTCGCTCAACTCGATGCGGAAAGTCTCGCTCGTCTGGGGGCTAACGATCAGCTGGAGTCGGCGATTGCCAACTACGAACTGGCCTACCGGATGCAGACCGCAGTGCCTCGGCTGACGGATCTCCGTTCGGAATCCGCGGCCACGTGCGCGATGTATGGACTGGATGCCGCGACCAAGGGGACCGCCACTTTCGGACGGCAGTGCTTGCTGGCGCGGCGGCTGGTGGAGGCCGGAGTGCGGTTTATCGAGTTGACCTGTCCGTCAATCGGCCATGATCGGTGGGATCAGCACGGAAATCTCGAGAAAGGCCATGCCGAGAACGCATTAGCGGTCGACCAGCCGATCGGCGCGCTATTGACCGATCTGAAGCAGCGGGGATTGTTCGACAGCACACTCGTCGTGTGGAGCGGCGAGTTTGGACGTACGCCGTTTGCGCAGGGAACGAATGGGCGGGATCACAACCCCTTTGGTTTCAGTTTGTGGCTGGCTGGCGGCGGCGTCCGAGGTGGCACCATCTACGGCGCAACCGACGAATACGGCTATAAGACGATCGAGAACCGGCTGCAGATCCACGACCTGCACGCCACGATGCTCCACCTGCTCGGCGTGGATCACGAGCGACAGACGTTCCGATTCGGGGGCCGCGATGTCCGCTTGACCGACATCCACGGGCGCGTCATTCGCGAGATCCTGGCTTAGGCGCGGGGGCCGCGGGTGGAGGTCCGGGCAGCGGGTGTTCGGCCGGGATGGTGCGGCCATGCGGGTCCTGCTCCGGTGCGGCGAGCTCGGCCGCCAGCTTCTCGCGCAGGGCTCCATCGAGATAATGTTCTACGCGCTCGGCCGCCTCGTGAAGATGATCGCCGGGTAACGGCAAATGCTTGGCCATGTAGCTCTCCCACAGCCGGTGAGCGCGCACGATCCGTTCGGCATGCTGGCGGCCGCGATCGGTCAGCCCCAGGCCGGCGGCGGACAGCTGCAGTTCGCCCCGATACCGCAGCCAACGGCGAGCGAGCCGGTCGAGCAGGCCGCCGTGCAGCAGTCCGGCGGGGTGCACAGTCTGCCCCAACCGCTCTTCGCGGCGATAGAGGATGCCAAGCTGGTCTTCCGCCGCCACCTGCAGCGCCAGCCGCATCCGGTATCCCAGCTGCGTAAGTAACCCATAGCGGGGACCGAACAGCGCCGCTACGACGAACAGCAAGCCGCTCGCCACCGCCATCATGCCCGCCGTGCTCGCCGTAATCGAGGCATCGAACCCCCAACGGGGCAATACGAGAGCCGGCAACGTAATCGCCAGGACGTGTCCCAGCACGGCGCTCAGGGCGGCGACCAGCAGCGCGCACCCCAACAGCCAGCCCAGCCGATCCACCAACAAATGTGCGGTGGCCGCTGGCACAACCAGCATCGCGATCACGAGGATACTGCCGACGCTTTCGAACGCCGCGACCAGCGTCACGGCCGTCACGGACGTCAGGACGTAGTACACCAGCTGGGCCGGAATTCCCATACTCGTCGCGAGCGCTGGGTCGAACGCGGCCAACCGCAGCTCTTTGAAGAACAGCCCCACCAGCAGCAGATTGAAGCAGAGCGCCAGCCCATTGACGACGGCAGCTCGCGGCCAACCAAACCAGGCCGAGCGGTCCATGACGGCCGTTTCAATGGTGCCGTACAGCACACAGTCCGGATCGAGATCCACTTTGTCCGCAAACAGGCGTACGAGTAGCAAGCCGATGGCGAACAGCGAGGTGAAGACGACCCCCAGCGCCGCATTGGCCTCGACCTGCCCTACCCGCTGGACTGTTTCCGTCAGTACCGCCGATAGCACGCCCATGAGCACCGCGCCCGTGACGACCGCGGCGTGCCGCCAGCCGAGATACGTCTCGGCCGAAATCCAGCCGGCATTCCGCAGAGCGAGCGTGGCCAGAAATGCGATGGCAATTCCGGGCAGCGCGGTGTGGCTTAACGCGTCTCCCATCATGCTCTGCCGACGCACAAACAGGTAGACGCCCGGGACAGCACACGACATGGCGGCCAGCATGGCGGTGACGACGATCCAGGTGTCCAGCGATCCCCAGTCGCTCAGAATAGCCCACACGGTATGCATCAGCGGACACCCTCCGGCGGAACGCCCTCGAGCGCATGGGGACTTGGCGGCACGGGGATCGACGGGCTGCGTTTCGTGAGGAGCCCCTCGAGCCGCGCCACGATATCCGGTCCGAGATCGTGTTCAATGTCGTCCGCATCCCGGTCCACTCGCGTGGGAGATCGATCCGTGTATTCCAACAGATAAAGCTCCCATAGCCGGTGATTTCGCACGACACGGCACGCCGCAGAGGCACCGCGATGCGTGAACTGAACACCGCCTTCCGCAAAGTCGACGACGTATCCATCGCGCTGTGCTGCGCCGATCAGCGAACGAAGGCGCCCGGAAGTCCACGAGCGCTTGCGCAGCAAGTCTTCGAATGACACGGTCAGGCGCGTCAAGCGATCGACCAGGTCGGGGGCGTCCCCGCAGGCCGGTTCCAGGCACTCAAACAAGGCACGCAGCAGATGGTCCCGCGCAATGCGGCGATCGCGCGTTCGCCGGGCGACCGCGCGCACCAGCACGCCCCGACGGGCACCCAGCAACACGCTGAACAGGAACAAGATCGATCCGGCCAGCACGATGACTGCGCCCGCGGCAAGTCGCGGAAAAACAGCGCTCGCCGTGACGCCCATCAGCGCGCTCAGCCCGCCCAGCAACGCGGATAACCATGTCATGTGCGTCAAATCGTGAGTCCAGCAGCGCGCGGCCGTGGCCGGGATAATCATCATCGCCACCACCAGCAGGAGCCCCACGCTCTGCAGACCAATCACGGTGACGGTCGTGACGAGCGTCAGCAGCAGCGAGTCCAGCAGCAGGACCGGCCATCCCTGGGAGGCCGCGAACTGGTCGTCAAAACTGACGACTACCCATTCTTTGAACATCGCAGCGAAAACGACAATCACCGCCAGCGACGCGCCGGCGATCAGCCAGACGTCGGCCGCCACCATCGAAGCGGCCTTCCCGTAAATGAACTGCCCGAGCCCCGCGACGTTGCCCGTCGGCAGACTCTGGACGACCGTGAACAGCGCGATGCCCAATCCGAAGAAGACGCTGAGTACGATCGCCAGGGCCGCGTCTTCCTTGATACGCGTCCAGCGTACCACGGCCGTCACGCAGGCCATTCCCAGCAAACCGGACACGAACGCGCCGGCCAGCAGCAGAGGCGTCGATTTGCCCGTCCCCGGGTGACTTAATTCCAGCAGCAAAAAGGCAATCGCAATCCCAGGAAACGTGGTGTGGCTGATTACGTCCGCCATCAGCGACCGCCGGCGCAGCAGGAGGAACACGCCCACCAAACCGGCCGTTATGCCCAGCAACGTCGTCCCCAGCAGCACCACCCGCGTGTTGTAGTCGCGTAACGACACGACGCGAATCAGCTGCTCGACGATCGGAACGACTGGCGAACTGTTGCTCGTCGTTCCGCTCGCCGCGCGGTCCGCTCCCCAGGCCATCGTCGCGGCCACCAATACGCACGCCAGCCACGTGCTCCCCCACACCAGCCGCCGCTTCAGCCCGCGTGCCAATGCCGCCGCTTTCGGCTCGACCGATCCGATCCCGCCGTTCCTCATCCGATGCCTTCGTTCAACTTCATCTTCTCGCCTACCTGATCCAGCAGCACCAGCTTGCCGCCGTATGTCTTACGCAGATTCTCCGGCGTGAATACCTCCTCGATTGGCCCGCTGGCGACCAGCCGCATGTTGATCAACAGGACGTCGTCGAAATACTCGGGCACGGTCTGCAGATCGTGGTGCACGACGAGGGCCGTCTTGCCCTGACCTTTCAACTCCTTCAGCAATTCGACGATGGCCCGCTCGGTCGAAGCGTCGACGCCCGCAAACGGTTCGTCCATTAGAAACAAGTCCGCGTTCTGGACGAGCGCGCGGGCCAGGAACACTCGCTGCTGCTGGCCGCCCGATAACTGGCTGATCTGCCGATAAGCGAAGTCGGCCATGCCCACTCGGTTCAGTGCATCCAGCGCCGCCGTCCGATACTTCCGCGTCACGGGCCGGCAC
>JBFWYF010000232.1:0-9139 GCA_050186685.1 Pirellulaceae bacterium | reverse complement strand
AGTGGTGCGATGCGGAAGTGGTGCGACGCTGGTGGTACCTGTTTCCCGAACGGCGGGACGACCTGGGTTTGCCCGCGGAACCGACGGCTCTGGAGATCCGCTCCCTGGTGGAGGATCGCAAACGGGTCGCCGAGCTGCGGAAGCGGTTGAGCAGCATTTCCTGGTTCATGAAGGCGCTGAATGAGTGGTTCGCAAAGCGCGCGAATGCCTGCGAGGATCAGGCCGGCCATTTCTGGGCCGAGCGGTTCGGATGCCGGAATCTCGTGGACGAAGGCGCATTGCTGCTGTGCAGCATCTACATCGATCTGAACGAGATTCGGGCTGAATTGGCGAGCCGGCCGGAAGATTCGCGGTACACCTCGGCTTACGCCCGCATTCTGGCTCGGGTCCTGCGCCGTGCGCGGGAGGAGTCCCAGCACCAGCCGCCACCGACTCCGACTCCGCCGCCACCGTCTCCGACCGATTACCAGCCGGGGGATCCGGACTACTGGATGTGCCCGCTCCCGACGGATGACCGGGCCCCGCTGCTGGACGTGGGAACCCCGGCCAGCACTGCGGCGGCTTCTTCTTCATCGTCGGAGGTCACGCCGGACGCGGCCGAGGCGGCCGCGTCGCAGGATGGGGGGACGGTGGCGAAGTCGTGGCGGCATGGCTTCTTGCCGCTGACGGTGGACGAGTACCTGGAGGTACTCGACCGCACGGGCCGGCTGCTCGTCGAGGGCAAGTCTGGCGCGATCGACCCTCAGCTGGAGCCGATCCTGGTGCGACTGGGGATCCAGCCGCAGGCCTGGCTGACGATGCTCGAGAAGTACGAGGTCTGGTTCCACCGGTTCGTCGGGCGGGCCGAGAACGTGCTGGCGCGAGCCGCCGCGCTGGGGCAACGCTGGGTACAGGGCATCTCGCATTGCCGTGCAGGGTTCAGCTAGTCGCGGCGGAGCCTTGCTCCGTCATCGACGACCGATGGCAACGCTTCGCTCGTCGGTCTGTAGCCACTCTCTGTCTGACACTCCGCGCGGACAGAACCTCGCTGCGCGCGGGATAATACCAGTTGCGCCGCTCTACGGACGATTTGGCCCGGCAGCGACTGGAACCGGTGCCGCTTGCCCTCGGCTCCGGACCATAATCTTCCTGAATCGCCCAGTTCCCAACTCTACGCATTCTACGCCGGAACGCTGTCTGGCCTGCTTGTCCTCCCGCTGTCTGGCCTGCTTGTCCTCCCGGAACGCTGTCTGGCCTGCTTGTCCTCGGCGCCGCTTGGCTCATCCGCTCTTGGCCACGATCTTCCCGAATCGCCTACTTTCCAACTCTATCCAACCTACGCCCGAACGACGCCTGGCATGCTTTTCTCGCATGCTTTTCTCCTGCTTTTCTCCCTGCCATGCTTTTCTCCGATAGATCCCTTGCTGCCTTGGAGTTGTCTCTATCCCCGCTCCGGGCAATGTTCAACTTTCGCACACACCGCACTGAGGATGGGCAGGCCGAGGTGAAGCCCAAACGGCACTCTTGCAAAGCCTAGGCCAGTTTCTAAAGTTGGATTTCGCCCAGGACGGGCTCGTAACGCGTCTCCTTATGAATGCCTCATGAGCCGCTTGCGCCTTCCGCTTGTCCGCTGCTTATTATGTCGGACGTGTCCCATCAACAAGCTTGTGAACACCGCCACCCCGCTGAGCGTGTCACGCCCCTGCTGTCCACCGCATTGCCGCCGCTCGCCAGCTTCGGCCGTAATGGCCTTTCCGTGTGATCGGGATTGAAATGCCTGTCAGTCATGAACACCATCGAAACATTATATAATCGTAGTCCAATCGCTGTACAGTCAGCCCTGATCAACGCCTGGGGTATGGCCTGGTATATGCGGCGGTGCGGAAAGTGGTTTGCCGCAAAGATAACGCAGCTGCGGGCAAACGAAAGACTTACCCACAGTGAATTTCGGTCGCTACAACTCGAATCGTTGAACCGCATATTAGAACACGCGGCAAGCTCACCTTACTATGCCGACCTTTTCTCAAGATCGTTAATGAGCAGACCGCTTCGATCACTGGACCAGCTATCCGAATTCCCGACGCTTAGCAAGCAGTTTCTAAGAAGTAATCCTAAGAGTTTGTTAACTAGCAAGCCGGAAAGAGGAACTATCATCCTTAATTCCAGTGGAACGACGGGAACTCCAACAGATGTTTACTATACGAAAAGGTTTCACCAGGAGGGCGCCGCGTATTTCCAAGCCAGGCTGCGCGATTGGGCGGGTGTGTCAAGTCGAGACAAGCGAGCGATGTTTGGGGTGCGACGCGTATGCCCTAGGGAACAGAACCATCCTCCGTTCTGGCGGCATAGCTTCATTGAGAATTTGGCCTATTTTTCGATATATCACATTTCTCCTGCAAATCTCCCTCACTATGCGCGTCACCTTCGCGAATGGCAACCCAAGCTCGTAATGGGTTATCCCTCGGCCCTCAATCTGATCGCAAAGTTCATGATTGAGAGTGACCAGCGGATGCAAGCGAAGGCGTTGATTACGACTTCTGAGACGGTAACATCAGATGCTCGCAAAACACTTGAGCAAGCATTCGGTTGCAAGTTGTTCGATCAGTATGGAGCTGTTGAGAATACGCACTTCGTGTCGCAATGTGAATACGGTCGGTATCATGTGTCGCCTGAGCGTGGTATTATCGAGATACTTGAGGGTGATTCCCCGTGTCCGCCCGGAAAGCCAGGACGAGTCGTTGTTACTGGTCTCGAAAACACACTGCAACCTCTGATCCGGTACGAAATAGGTGACGCTGCGTATTGGGCAGAAGATCAATGCTGTCCATGCGGTCGCCAGATGCCAATCATCGGCGGGGTTGAAGGACGTTACGAGGACTACTGCGAAACGCCTGACGGAAGACGCTTTCTGGTTTTCGATCCGGTTTTCAACGGCATCAAGACGATTAAGGAAGGCCAGGTCATTCAGGAATCGCCTGATCGATTCCTAGTAAAAGTCGTTGCCACAGATGATTTCCGTGAAGAGGATCGTCAGCTTATGATCGCGAACTTCCGTCGACTTGTTGGAGAACTCTGCGTTCGAGTGGAAGTCGTCAAGTCGATCGCCAGAACATCTAATGGGAAATTCCGTGCCGTCGTCAATCAGATGAAATCGCAGCCTGCGATGCCTAAGAAGGACACATGCCCTCGTTAGTCAAACCGAATACCTTTAGCCTCGTCAGCAGAAATCGTAGGTCACTTTGGGCTCGGGGAGGGCGCCAAGAAACTCGTGGGGCAGGTCTTCGAGGAGGTCGATCGTGGGGGCGCTCAAGCCGCTACCGAACAAGCGATTCCCATGCTTCGAAGAAGGCTCGAGATGGGTTCATGGCGACGGTCGGCAATACGGGTGGCAAACCATGGCCCGGCGGGGCGGCCGAGAAACGAAGGCATCGGTGAATCCCAGGTCGGGGTCTATTACGCCTGGATGCGCTGCGTCCGCCGCACGTTCCTACGCCCGAACGATGCCTGGCTTGCTTTCTTGGACCTGAACAACTCCGCGGTAGTTGTAACAGCGACCAAGTTGCCGCGTACGAGTAAGTGTCTCGGCAGCATTGGGCCGCCGAAGCAACGAAATGACGCGGCTTGTTGACCGCCTGGAGACGTGAATTCGCCGATGTCGACGCGACTCGCAGGGGCGAACGCCGCAACTCAGGAGAGAAACGATGAACGAGTTTACCAAGGGGTTCAGCGCGAGGCTCAAGGACTTCTGCGCGGTTTCCACCGAAGAATTGACTCGGATCGAAGGAGGAGCCGAGATTTTGCCCGGCTTCAATCTGTTCTTGGCGAAGACGTTATGCATGTGGCATAACTGGAACAACCAGGAAGCAGGCATTCCCACCAGGCTCAAATGCCCCGAATAAGGTCCCGTCTCCTGGATCGGAGTGCTTTAACGCGCCGGAGCCGAGACGGATGCCAGAAGACCGTCATGCGGTAACAGGTGCGGAGCCGTTCCCGTTGGCGGGGATGGCTCCATTTATCGCTTCGAGAGTCTTCCACAGTAGATTTGCAGTCCGTTCTTGCCGCGGCGCTGCGAGGCGCCGACTCATTCGCGGCTGGTTCCGCACTGAGTTGGAGGCTGCGGAGCGAGGGTCCTCGCGTGTAGCTCACAAGGAATGACGTAATTGGTTTCGTGAGCTCTTTTCGTTTCTAATCTGGACTTGCGAGAAACTCCTATGGCGTCGGACGGGAAAGTACAGTACCGGCGGCCGAATGGCGGTGGTGGAGACTGGCTCCTGAGTCGGATGTACAACTACGACATCGACTCGGCTGTGCTGAAGCCCAAGCACCTTCGATGGCTGAAGGTGGTGTACTACCTCGCTATCGTCAATGAAGGCCGCGTGCGGATAACAGGACAGGCCAGCCAGACGGGAACCGACCGTCACAATCGGGCTCTTGCGCGGCGGCGAGCCGAAAATGTGAAGAGCCAGCTAATTGCATTGAGTTTTGGCCAGTGGGATCTGACGAAGCTCATTGTCGGTTGGAACGGCTCAGTCAACATCGATCGCCCGCTCGGAGCGCAAGGATATATTTTCGAAGACGAGCGGGCACGTGCGGTCGAAGTCGAGATTGAATTGACCAGCACAGGAAGAAAGCTGGTCGGCGGTCACCATACGCCAGCGGATTTCAATATGCCGTCATTCAGCATTTGGCATACCGAGTGGCCTTGAGCGCACGATGCCGGGGATGCTTCTCACGTATGGCAATTCGTCGTTTCCCGGGATGACCGCGCCGGTGATCATCCCCTATTCCTTGGCCACCATGTTCGACTCGAGTTCTCCACACAGATCGAGTGCCTTCATCGCCTCTACGGTGGCGATGTAGGTGATGTAATGGTAATTGCCTCGGTACAGCGAGTGCATCCACCAGCGGCCGCTCTCGCGCTGTTCGCGTTTCAGCCACGCCAACCCCTGCTGGACGCGCGAATCCGAGACCGGGACGTCGCTTTGCCGCATCAGGACAATCGCCAGTGATGTCATGTACGCGTCGCTCTCCGGCCGGGCGGCGTCAGGGAGGTTCTCGATCAGCTTCAGCACGGTGGGACTCATTTCGAAGTGCCAGTCGTTGACAGATGACATGTCGCGCGTGCTCCAACCGCCGTCGGCATGCTGTTTCGATCCCAGCAGCGCCAGTGCGGCGTCGCGTTCGGATCGGGGGACCAAGTCCGGCACGTAGTGGGCGAGTTGCAGCTTCAGAACGCGGTCGAAGTCGTTCTTCGGGGGCGCCGTGCGAGTCCACTCCTTCAGCTTCTCTACCCGGGCAATTAGCGACTCGTCTTTCAGACTTGCGAGCCAACCCGGCGCAGCCGTTATCGCGCGCACCGCTTGCAGAGATAGTTCGAAGTCTGTGGTGATATGAGGGATTTCGACTTCGCCATGGCTGACAAAGGCTCCATTTTCCGATTGGTACGCGAACATATCGCGCAGTGACCGATCCGTCGCCTCCGATACCTTGCCCGTCATGTTGCGATCCCATTCGGCTAATCCCACGCTCCGCCAGACGCTGGAAAACGTCCCGGGAAAGAACTTGTGCCCGTTCTTATCCGCCTCGCGCACTTCACTGACTTCTTTCGGCACCGCACTTACGAAATTGTCATGCACCTCGTCGCTGGGATTGCCAAACAGTCGCGACCATGCCGTGAACTCGGTCATGTAAGGGCCGGTCGTGTGGCAATTGACGCAGGCGCGTCCGCGTACCCAGCTAACTGCCCCCGCTTCCAAGTACTTCGCCGCAGCCCGCAGTGATTCTCGTCCAAACTCCTTCACACGCGGCTCTTCAGCCGTGGGAAGGCTCACACGGATATCACCCGACTCATATTGAAACTCCGGCTTCTTCGGGGCTTGTCCGTACGCAGCGGCGACGAGCGAAAAATAAGCCCAAGCTGCCAATCCGAGATGGAAGGCAACGCTGTGCCGAAGACGGGCCGATCTGAAATACATAGTGTTCATGCTTTGGCTATTCCCAGGGCTCCAGTAACAGGGCCGTTCCACGCCGGCGAACGGCACCGCGAACGGGACGAACCGGTGACTCAATGTACTCGATGCCGAGAACCGTAGCACTTGCCCGACCGTAACCACGGAGGTCGAAAAACGACGCGATGGAACGCCGCGGCCTTGCGACTCGGTGCCTGCCATCCCGCACGTTCCCAACCCTGTCTGGCAGACTCACGATGGCGGAGCGTCGTGCCACATCGTGGATGCCACGGTGGCACAACGTCCGCTACAATGTCCGGCGGTCTGGGCAACGTGGGTGTTCGTGGGTCGGTGGATTCCCTGTTGTGGAAGGTGAAGTCATGCGCCGAAACGTGCGGCTTTGTGTGCTTGTCCTGTCGTTGGTCGTTCCCTGGTCGTTTGCGGCTGACCACCAGCCTCAGCTCAACGTGCCTTACGGTACACATCCGCGACAGGTGCTCGATTTCTACCCAGCGGAGTCGGAAAAACCCACACCGGTCGTGTTGTATATCCACGGCGGTGGCTGGCGCAATGGCGATAAGAAGACGAATCCCCAGGCATTTCTCGACCGGGGCATCTCGGTCGTGGCAATCAATTACCGGTACGTTCAGAACGGTGTCGAGGACAAGGTCGAACCACCCGTCAAGGCGCCGCTCGGCGACGCATCGCGCGCGTTGCAGTTTGTGCGTTCGAAGGCCGCGGAGTGGAACCTCGACAAACGGCGAATTGGCGCGACGGGCGGTTCCGCCGGCGCCTGCACTTCGCTGTGGCTGGCTTTTCACGACGACATGGCCGATCCTCAGAGCCAGGATCCCGTCGCTCGCGAGTCAACGCGGCTGTTCTGTGCGGCAGTCAACGGAGCTCAGGTCTCCTTGGATCCGAAAGAACTGCGCGCTTGGATGCCGAATTACACCTACGGTGCGCATGCCTTCGGGTTGCCGAACATCCAGGCGCTGATCGAACAACGCGAGAAGGTCATGCCGTGGATTAAGGAATACTCGCCCATCGAACACGTCACCAATGACGACCCGCCGATCGCGCTGTTCTACAGCGGTGAAGTGCCGGTCGTCGGCTCGTCCCCCAAGGATCCGACGCACTCGGGCATCATGGGTATCAAGCTGGCCGAGCGATTGAAGGCCGTAGGCGGCGATGTGGTGCTCGTTCACCCTGGCCAGACGGACCCGCCTTACAAGAACTCGACGGAGTACCTGATTGACCGATTGACCCGATGAGCGGTTCGCGAACGGGCGTGTTTATGGCTCATCAATTTGCGTGCTCCGGCATGGGCACGTCGTGACTGCGCTCTCAACGGCCGTCTGCGACTTCTGCGTTGAAAATCCCCCTGCCCACACGCGAGGGCCGTTCGGGAAACGCAGTGACTTCAGATGACCGCAGAAGAATTCCCGAGGGACAACCAGGAACAGGAAGAAAGTATGCGAAGCTTGTGGCGGATGAAGGCTACTGCGAATGTCTGGACCAGTCGCTTGTTCGTTGGATGCTTGCTGTGCTCGCTTCTGTGCGGTTCGGCACAGGCCGATCCAAAATGGAACGCCTTGATCATCGATGGACAGAACAATCACGCCGTCTGGCCTCAGACGACGCAGATGATGAAGAAATACTTGGAAGAGACAGGTCAGTTCACGGTGGAGATAGCAACCACCGCGAAACAGGGCACCGATCCGGAGTTTCGCCCCGACTTCCGCCGTTATCACGTCGTGGTATCCAATTACAATGGTGCCGCATGGCCCGAAGCCACGCAGCGAGCTTTCGAGCAGTACGTGACGGATGGAGGCGGGTTCGTCGTGGTTCACGCCGCGAACAACGCCTTCAGTAACTGGGCGGCGTACAACGAGATAATCGGACTCGGCGGCTGGGGAGGGCGCACCGAGCGGCATGGCCCGTACGTTTTCGTCGATGCTCAGGGAAAAGTCGTGCGGGACACGTCGCCAGGCCGGGGTGGGCATCATGGTCCTCAGCACCCCTTCACGCTGATCGTGCGCGACGACCAGCATCCCGTCACGCGCGGGATGCCACGCGAATGGCTGCATGCCAACGACGAACTCTATGACCTGTTGCGCGGTCCGGCCACCGGCATCCAGATTCTGGCGACTGCCTACGCCGATCCGGCGCAAGGCGGTTCGGGGAGGCACGAGCCGATGATCTTCACCGTCCAGTACGGTAAGGGGCGCGTGTTGCACACGCCGCTGGGACACGGTGTCGACTCACAGGAATGCGTTGGCTTCATCACCACACTGCAACGGGGAGCGGAGTGGGCGGCATCGGGGAATGTGACGCAGAGCATTCCGGCGGACTTTCCGACGGCCGAAAGCGTCCGCCGTCGACCGGTCGCCACGGCGCCATAGCTTCGGGGCTGCTGAATCATGGTCCCCTTCTCAGGTGCCTCGAGAGGGGGACTTACGAAGCCGGTCATCCAGTTTCTCTCCGCGGTACCCCGGGAGGGTCAGGGGTGTCGGACAGGGCTTCGCACCCGGCACAGCGCCCTCGTAGGACTGGCATGCTGTTTGCTTCTTTGTTGCAAGCAGTTTTGCCGCGTGTGTCAGATTGACAGAAGTCCAAGCGGGGTACGTGTGATGAACGCTCCCTCATCCCTTGATTCGTCGTTGCAAGGTCAGTTCCTGGTCGCTACTCCATTCGTCCAGGAAGCGCCCTATCGTCACACGGTCGTGCTGTTGATGCGTCATACGGATCGTGGTTCCGTGGGTTTGGTGTTGAATAACAATCTCGGTGCTGAGATTGCTGCGATCGGGCATTCTTCGGCCATCCCCCGTCTGCCGATGAACCGCGACGAGTCTTCGGAAGCGGGCGATGAGGACACATTCGAGGAGGAAAGCGTCTTCGATTTCGCGACGGAATCCGCGGGTGAGCCGGACGTAGCCGACGAAGACGATGCCACGCCCGAGCAGGCGGATGCCACGGACGTGGATTCCAATGCGTTCCGCCTAGTGAAGGGATGTGTCATCTGGCCGCCTGGACAGCTGGAGCGGGAAATGAATTCCGGAATCTGGCTTGTCACGCCGGCGCAGGTCCAGGCTAAGTATCTCTCTGACGACCTGTGGGCCGCCTTGCTCGGGCAGATCGGGCGGGCCGTGTTGCAGGAGTCGCTCGGCATCCGGGATTTCCCGTCAAATCCGAATCTCAATTAATTTCGCTTC
>JBFWYF010000231.1:0-9160 GCA_050186685.1 Pirellulaceae bacterium | reverse complement strand
CGCGGCCGCCGAAAGGAGGTCCTCTCCGACCACACCACCACCGTGCCGCCGGCAGACGGCGCCGCACTCGATTCGTGGCCTACATCAAGGTGAACATGCGTGGCCTACTTCGCCCGGCTATTGACAGTGGCGACAGCGCGTGATCGATCTGCTGTTGGAGATTCTCGTTCTCCTATGCACAGGATTCGAGAACCAATCCTCACCTCGATCTGCGTCGGCCCAACGTCCTGCAGGACAGCGGGTTGCCGAGCCTAGCGATGGCGGCGAATCGACTCATGGAAACTCAGGTACGCCCGACCCACCAGTAGCTCGTCCGCGCCATCGTACTAATGGTGGAAAGCCCGTCTTCATCCTACCGGTGATGTTGCTCTGCGTCGGTGTCGTTGCAGCAGTCGTCGTGTGGCTCCTCCTGTGGAAGAATCTGTGGCCCTGAGCTAGCACACCCCTCCCCCCAATCCTGAGATCGGATCCAGATAGGGAATCGTGGAACCCGTCAGATTTTTTGATCTCCCCTCCGGATTCCCCGCTAGCGCCTGGGCGATGATCAAGCGCGAGGATAATACGATTGCGTCGGTGCGTGTTAGGGAGTCAGGCGGTCGCATCAGCGGGAATAACCCCCTCCATTTCACCTGCTGAAGGAAGGCGGGGAGCGGTTGGAGGCCGATGCCGGCCGCCACTCAAGAAGCGGCACTGCTAGGCAGCGTCGTCCGCGCCGTGGCGATCACACTCGTGGTTCTGGCCGTTCGCTTTATCACTGCTGGATGAATCGAGGCGGTCCGCAGATGGCGTCACTTCTGACGGAGCGACTCCAGCGATGTCACTCACGATATCAACCAGCCGGGGCTTCCCCTCGGGGATAGACATCTCGGTCGGCTCGTCCATGGGCCGGGCACCCTGCTTTACCCCGCTATTTAGAGTATCTATAGCGGGTGAAAGCGGCCTGCCCGATAGCTGCTCACGCTCCTCGCGCAACACCTTGACGACGGTTCCTTGGCTGGCTCCCGCCACTTCGGCGATGGCGCGAGTGGTTGGAGATATCCGCTGAGCGACAAGCCAATCTCGTGCTTCAAGGACCCGTTCACGCGCCTCATCATGGGACTGCATGTTCCACGACTTTGTACCCGTCTGATCGTAGATGAGGTCGTCCACTGGGATGCCAGGAATCGGCTCAGCGGTGTGGATGCTGATCAGGAGATCTGACCGCAGGTCGTCGCCCTGTGAACCCCTCAGGCCAACCCGCAACGGTCGTGCACGGTGGATGGCCTGAAACATCTCGTGCTCCCGTCCGGCGCGCAGGATGGCCGAGGCACGATCGTCCACGAAGTCCACTACGTCGATCTCGCGGCCATGTCCGTCCGCCGCAACATAGCCGTCGTAGCGTTCAGGGCGCAGGATCATTCGACGATCTATCGGCAGCTCTCCCATGTGAAGGACGTTGGCGAGTTGAATCACAGCATAGTCTGGAAGCTGAGGTCGTCCAACCAGATAGAGCCGATCTGCATCTTCCACCATGTTCTGGCCACGGAGTCCGTAGAAGTTCAGTGTACGTTCGGCGGGAATCCCGATCTCCGCCATCAGTCCGCGCAAATCCTTAAGGACTACAGCTGCCGGGGCAGACCCCAAATGGGCCTGATTCGTCCGATCAACCTGCCGGACCAGTGCCCTGCGAACCGCTTCCTTGGGCCGAATCGAACTCTTGCCCCAGAAGTGATCGGCGTATTGAACAACTCCTACCCTCTGAGGCATAGCCACATCGGGCTGGTAGATCTCCCGAATCTGCAGCCCTGGAGCGAGCCGTTCGTACAGGATATTCAGAGGTGTTGCATCAAGGACCAATACTGCGCGGTCCAGAAGGAGCGGTCGTTGGCTGGTCTGGGAGAGCAGAGGCGGGCGAAGTCCACGAACTTCAAGATGATCTGGGTTCAAGGTGATGCGGCTATTGAACTCGGTTCGGGCCTCGAAGGCGGGCAACTCATCGATCAGCGTTGCGACGAGCATCGCGAGTACGGCTGGCGGGCGAGCTTCGATGTCTTCAGCTGAGCGGGCGATCTTCTGCTCCTCAGCACGAAGGTCTGGCATGCAGTTGGCCGCATCGCGAACCGCGCCGGCCAGCACTTCTGCGGAACTTGCGCATCGGGCCAGAATGTCCCAGGCAGCCGGTCCAATCGCCGGGCGGAGCTTCGTCACGCCCTCCAAGGCTCCGCATGCAATGATCGCATCGCAGACGATCTTCATCAGATACTTGATGCTGGGATAGTGATGGCTACCGGCGAAGTTGGTCGCGAGTCCCAGGTTGACTGAGCGGACATCGACAAGGGCTCGAATCAGTTCGGCGTCGTCGAGAACGACCAGGTCCCCCGCCGCCATGAACGAGCGGCTAAACAGCATCTCCGTCGTCCCTACCATGGGGCCCGATTGCTCGAATTGGTAATAGTAGCCGCCTGCCTTGGTTCGGCAAGCCTCCCGCCACGGACACACGGAGCACACCACTGAAGAGACATCCAGGTTCGCCTTGCGACTAGCCTCTACAGCCGCGAAGTTCTCGCAATTCTCGGAGGACCGAGCCGCAGCGACCGGGATGTCAAACCGGCAGCCAAGTTCCTGCGCCTGTGCTACCGTGCCGGTAACGATCCGAGCGGCGACACCGAAATCCTTCACGGTCTCGGCCATCACGTGAGACTTCCCGAGGCCGGGCGGTGCCGCAACGACGGAGATCTTTCCGCGCCACTCACTACGGGACCGAACGAGCCCACGAATCTCGTCGCGGAGGTTCGCAGCGGCCTCCTGCACCGGAAGTCCTGGGTGTGCGCGAAGAGGCACCGGCGCAGGCCGTGGCCGTCGACCGGTAATCTCCGGATTCTTGACGAGGGATCGTAGCCGCGGACGACCTCCTCCGAGCAACAGGTCATCGAGGCCTTTCCCATCTGCGTGTTCCCAGACTGCCGTTTGGATCTCATAGCCTAGATCCTTCAGCTGCTCGATCAGGCGATTCCGTGACTTACGCACGTTGTCGTTCACGAACTTGTCGGCATCGAAGGCCTCGATCACAACTGAAGGCGCGAGGTCTCTTATCGTTGCGAGAGCGCTCTCTGATGGGTGGACTCCTGGCAGGCCAAGCACTCGGAAGCCTCCCCGTTGCGCTGCAACGTGAGCCTTGTGCAGTCCCTCGACAATGTATAGCGGGCGATTTTCGTCGGATAACGACCAGGATCCGGTCACTGTGTAGAGGCTCTTGGCGCCGCAAGCAGTCTGATATCGCACATCTCCATTGATGACACGCAACTGATATCCGAGGAGACGCCCTTGAAAGTCCCGACCAGGAATCAGGAAACCGCGACAGCCACTTGGTGTGACCGTGACCGTCACACCACTAGCCGTCTTCCGCTTTTTGAAACCTGGAACGCCTAACAGAGTTTCCTCACCAAACTCGTTGACAAGAGGCTGAATAACCGTGGCCGATTTCCAGGAATCTCTGGGCGCTGAGACATACCCATGCGCCAGAGCAACTTCAAGTTCGTCCGGGCCTCGATTCAAGAGGTAGGTCCGCTCTTCCTCCTCGAGAGTGAGGAGGCCTAGATAGCGGCGGAGAACAGCGTCAATCACTTCAGCGGAGGCGGCCGGTGCAATCTCAGTCAATCGGCCCAGCGCTAACACCGGCTCATCACCGAGGCGGTGTGCCGTCCCGCAGGCGCACGGCCCGCCCAGCCAATGCTGGTAGGCGTTTGCTCCGTCATTGAACGGCGTGTTTTCAGTGGCCAACTCCTTGCGAGTGCAGAAGGCCATCCGCTGGTCGGCGGCGAGGTATCCGTAGCAGCGGGTGCCCTTCCCTTGAGCCAGTCGTTCGTGTCCACCGCAAACGGGACACGGAAATCCCCGGACGAAGCGCAAGATTCCGTGCATCAAGACGCCGCCCTCATCAACTCAATGAACCAATACGAGGGCGAGTTCTTCATGCGGCGGACTCTCCGTTCCAGTGGCCGTTGGGTGCGCAGTCTGCGTTCTCGGTTAGCGGGCGAGAGAGGGTACGGCGGAGTAGACAAAGGATGGCGGCGACCTGACGATCGAGGTCGGGTTCGTACGTCCGTTCGATCACCACATCAGTCTGCGAGTTCACCTGCCGGTTCTCGTCGGGTGTCATTCTGAGAGAATCACTCCTCGGGTCAGCCGCCATCAGTTGTCAATGCGTGAGGCGACACGGGATCGGACACGGCTGAATTGTAATTGATGCGACCCACAGAAACTGTTGTGAAATCATGCTGATGTCGTTGCGATGTTGCTGGCGAAATGTTGAAGGTCCGTTGATGATTTCTTGGCCATGGTTGCAATCAGGAGAGCAGCGCCTGTACACCCATATCGGGCGGCTCCTTTCTGATCTTCAGGTGGATATTTAGAGAGGGTTTCACAACCTGTTCGCAGTTGACCATAGTCGGGGGTCATGGGGCAGAAGCCGAAGGTCAGCGACGAGTCGCGGGAGGCGATCGAGCCGCTTTTGCCGCGTCGTGCGGAGCAGCCACAAGGCGGCCGTCCATGGGTCTCGGATCGGGCAGCATTGGGCGGGATCATCTTTGTGCTCGAAACGGGATTCCGTGGAAGCGCCTCCCGGCACAGCTTGGCTACAGGAGCGGGACGACCTGTGGGCGGCGGGCCCGCGAGTGGCAGGACGCCGGGGTGTGAAAGCGGCTCCTTCGGGTGATCCTGAACTGGCTGGGCGACGAGGGTGGGATCGACTGGGAACGCGCTAGCCTGGACACTCGGGCTGTCCAGGCCAAAAAGGGGCGACGCCACTGGGCGGAACCCGACCGACCGTGGGAAGCTCGGCTCCAAGTACCGCTTGATCGTAGACCGCCAGGGGATCCCGCTGGCGGTCCAACTGTCGGCGGCCAGTCTGCACGACTCACGCATCTTCGAGTCGCTGATCGAGGCGATCCCACGTATCGCCGGTCCACGCGGGCAGCCAGGACGGCCGCAGTTCCGACCGTCCAAGCTCCATGCCGACAAGGCATATGACATCCCGCGCTGTCGCGCCTATCGCCGACGACGGGGGATCGGCGTCTGTATCGCTCGCAAAGGCGTCGAGTCGTGCGAGCGCCACGCCGACATCCTCACTGCCCTGCTGCACCTCGCCTGTTCGCTGATCGCTCTTCGCTTCCTGACGCCCGACACAGGATTGTGAAACCGCCTCATAAGAACGGTAGTCACACTTGCGTTTGTACTCTTTGGTGACGTGCCATTTGTGGCGAAGCCGAACCGTGGCGAGGTAAGGCGGGCAACAGCCAAAGCATCCCAACTCGCGGTACCATTTGAGCAAGGAATTGCTCATGCGAGCGAGGGACGCTCAATAGCGACTCTGGGAGAGCGTAGCATGGCGGAACCGCGTCATTGATCACGACGATCTGCGCCGTGGAGGGTGCTTCGACGTCTCACTGCAGGCCCAACCTGGCTGATACAACTCCTCCGCGAATGCGGGCAGTCGACCGGTCCGGCTCGGTCATCCCGATATACCAGCACAAGAACATCTGGATCCCTGAGGCACGTGGGAGCCAACTCACGCGCCTGGAATGCGGCACGAACCGAGCGGTCATGATCGACCCGCTCCTGGACGATCTTCGCCACGAGCCGCACACGATCGTCGGGCTGGACTTTGCCTCGTCGCTGTGTTCTTGGTTCCTGGCCAAGTCAGCGATGAGTCGTGCACACGATCGCTGTTCGCGCGGAGCGATGTTGATGCCTAGTTGCGCGCACAAGAGCCGCCATTCTGGGGTGGGCTCGTTCGTATCACCCCAACTGATCGAGCACTTTCGGATGGCCGAACAGCAGGCCCGGTCGGTCTCTGGCATCTGGCCGAATTCCATCTTCCAAGTCTACATGCCGGGCATGGTAGGGACAGGCAGTCTGTGGAGTATGCCAACCTTGCATCGAGTCTCGCTGACGGGCTGGTTTATCTGACCGTTCGATCCGCCAGCGTACACTCAGATACGGCGATCTACCCGCGCCTGCTGTCTGGGTCAGTCAACATGACGTCCGCCACCGAGTGTGCGGCGTATCTTGACGAACTGCCAGCGATCGGTGCGGCGCTCTAGGACTACGCAACAGAGACGGGTTCGGCGTACGATGCCGCGCTCGTGAGCGACGCGCCTTCGATACGGCCATCTCGGCGCTCATGATGGCCCGGTACACCTCGGGCCTGATCGCAATGCCCGCGGCCCTCCAGATGGCCGAACTACCGGAGGGCGCGATCTGGGATCCTCTCACGACCTGGACCAAGACTAATCTCCGTCTCGGTCACTGGACCGTCAGAAACCCCCAAAGCCGATACCGTGATGAAGGCAATCTCGGCCTTTCGGAAAGGGGGAGCCTTCACTGAATTGCCGTTTCGTGCGGACGCCGGGTCGCCATGCTATTGTTAGCTTTGGTGCACACGAATCGCGCAACACCGTAGCAGGCTGGTCGGCGCCGAATTGCAACATGGTGCGGCGGCCTCTTCTGCAGGTGACCGTGCGTTCATGAAAGTATTAGTACTGCACGGATGAGAAGATGCCATCACGCCTAGTCAAAGCCTCGACTCGGCAACCACGCGGTCGTGGACGGGCTCCGCAGCCGCCCATCGCACCAAGCCCGGTCTTCACTCTCCCGAAGCGTGTCTGGACCCCCGAGATCGGGGAGCACGTGTGGACCGGCGATGAACTTGGCATCGGTCGAGTGCGCGCGGTGGACGAGCCGCACTGCCAGGTCGAGTTGTTTCACTCGATCACCGTGCGCGAGGAGCGTCTGTTCCGCACCAGCGAGCTGACGCCGTACACCCTGGCCTCGCAGACGCGCGTGTACGTCCGAATCGATGCCGGCGAGTGGCTGATGGGGCGGGTAAGTGCGCACGACCGGGCAAGCGGGAAGTTAGCCTACGAGATTCGGTTCCCAAACGGCCAGCGAGCCGTGGTTCCGGCCACCGATGTCCACGCGCGCAGTTTGCTGCCCAAGCTTGACCCGACCGATGTGCTCGCAGCTAGTGGCATCGAGACCCAGTTCTTCAGCGACCGCCGACGCGCGGCCATCGAGGCGATTGTGCGGGCGCGCGCAGCCAGCCGTGGGCTGACCGGCCTGCTGTCGGCGGCAGTGGAACTGGTGCCGCACCAGTTGGAAGTGATCCGCCGTGTGCTGGAAGACCCGACGCAGCGTTACTTGCTGGCGGACGAGGTCGGTATGGGCAAGACCATCGAAGCCGGCATCATCATTCGCCAGTGCCTGCTGGACGTACCGGCCTCGCGGGTGCTGGTGCTGGTACCCGAACAGCTGGTCCACCAGTGGCAGCGCGAGTTGATCCAGAAGTTTGGCGTTCGCGACTTCACCTCACCGGAGTGGGGCACCGACGAAGAGGATGAGGACGATCTCGCTGAGGCGCGCGTGCAGGTACTGCCCTTCGAGGCGCTGCCCTCGCTGATGTCCGCAGCCGGCGCGGCCAGGGGGCGTGGCGGCTACGATCTGGTCGTGGTGGATGAGGCCCACCACCTTGTGGCTGACCAGCAGGGGACGCTCGCGCCAGCCTTCGGGTTGATGCAGCAGCTGGCACAGGCCAGTCGCCGGCTGCTCTTGCTCTCCGCCACGCCGATCCTCGGCAACGAGCGGGCAATGCTCGCACTGCTCAACCTGCTGGACCCACTCAGCAACCCCATTGACGACCTGGACGGCTTCAAGCGGAAGATTGCGTGGCGCGAGCAGTTGGGCGAGATCCAGGCTGCGCTGTCCCCAACCGCGCCGAGCTTCGCGCTACGGCGGATCACCGCCCGTCTCCGCGAGGAGCTACCAGACGATCCCGCTATCCCCGCGCTCGCGGACCAACTGGCGGATGCGGGCAACCTGAGTGCTGACGAGAAGGCCGCTGCCGTCCGCGCTATCAAGCTCCATCTCGCCGAGACGTATCGGCTGCATCAGCGTCTGCTGCGGACGCGCCGCAAGGACACGGCCGGTTGGGAACTGCTGCCGCGCCAGGGGCGGATCGTGGTGGAGCCGGACTTGGACGATCGGGCGTTTGAGATCGCGGATGCGCTGGAGAACTGGCGCTTCGAGGCGCACCGGGCCACGCTCAACGCCATTGAAGCAGGCACAGCAGACGCTGGTAGCTACGAGCGGCAGTTGGCGCAGCGGTACGTCGCCCTCTTCGAGGCGTTCGGGCGCGGGGCGGACGAGCTTGCGCGCGAGCTAGAGATGCAGATTGCCGGCGTTGCAGCCCGGACGCTCCCGACCTTCAGCGAGGATCAGCTGGCGATGGAAGGCCTGGCCGAAGCGCTGGCCGGCGACAACGAATCATCTTCTCGCGCGGAGTTCGTGGCCGAGACGGTCCGCCTGATGCTGAAGGCGCTGACGGTCCCCACGCCGCGCATTGTCGCGTTCGGATCGTCAGCTGCTGACGTGCAGACGATCCACGCGTACCTCGCCGATCCGCGCCGCGTCTGGAGCTACGATGTCTTCGCCGTGCTGGAAGGCATGTCACCGGAGGCCATCGAGGCAGGCGTGGACCGCTTCCGAGCCTCTGCGCGCCCGGCCGTCATCCTCTGTGACCGAGCTGGCGAGGAGGGGCTGAACTTCCAGTTTGCGGACGCTATCCTGCATCTGGATCTGCCGCTCTCACCGCAGCGGCTGGAGCAGCGCATCGGCCGGCTGGACCGGTTCGGGCGGACGGCGGACGCGATCCGGCATCGCGTCATGCTGCCCTCGAACGAGGACGACCTTCCGTGGCAGGCCTGGCTCGATGTGGTGCAGCAGGGGTTCGGACTGTTTGATGCCTCGATGTCCGAGGTGCAATTCTTGCTCGCGCTGCTCACCGAGCAGGTGGAGCTGGCACTCTTCCGTGGGGGTGCCCCCGGGCTGCGGGAGAAGCTGGACCCCATCCGCGACCAGTTGGAGCAGGAGCGGAAACGGCTGGACTATCAGCACGCCCTCGATCAGTACGAGATGGGCGACGATGACGCCGGGCAGCTGTTCACGCAGTTCGATGAGGCCGAGGGTGACGAGCACGCCTTTGCGATCGCCTTGAACGACTGGATGCTGCATGTGCTCCAACTGGACCGGTCGCGCGCAGACCAGGACAACCGCTTCACGCTGCCCTGGAGCCGCGCAACGCTGCTGCCGACCGCCGACTGGCGGACTGTCGGGGTAGCCGGGCGGG
>JBFWYF010000230.1:0-9201 GCA_050186685.1 Pirellulaceae bacterium | reverse complement strand
CTGTGAAATCAATACGGGCCGAGTCGCCATGAAGCTCCCAGCTCACCGCAATCGGCGAGCCGTCGTCGAGATGATCCACCCACGTCCGCACGCCCGCGGACAGCCTGCGCAGCGCGGCCCGCATCTTCTGTTCGGCGGCCGACTGGATGTGCCGCATGTATGCCGACACCGTAGGCCAGCCAAATCGATCGACCAGCCGCAACAAGTCGCTCGCCCCCTGCTGGTTCGCGGCGATTTGAGCCGACACGTCGTAGAGGTTGTCGTCGACTTTACGTGACGGAAAGGGGCCCGACGTAAACAGCGCTCGGAGTTCGTCGAGCCGCGCCGCACCGGCATCCACCGCCTTGAAATTACAGATGCGTACGCCTTCCTCGGCCAGCGATCGCGAAAAGGGGGGCATGGAACCCGGCGTGATTCCCCCGATCTCCGCATGATGGGCCCGGCTGGCCGTGACGAACAGCAACTCGCCGGTCGAGGCGTGACATACGGGCGTGATCACCGTCACGTCGGGCAAATGGGAGCCGCCTCGGTAGGGGTCGTTCGTGACATAGACATCGCCGGCTACCGGCCGAGGATTGTCGCGCAGCGACTGACGCACCGTCTCGCTCATCGCCCCCAAGTGAACCGGGATGTGCGGCGCATTGACGACGAGATCTCCCGTGGCCGTGAACAGAGCGCAGCTGAAATCGA
This sequence comes from Pirellulaceae bacterium, assembly GCA_050186685.1. Taxonomy (GTDB): domain Bacteria; phylum Planctomycetota; class Planctomycetia; order Pirellulales; family Pirellulaceae; genus CAZFLF01. The sequence goes on along the minus strand of JBFWYF010000230.1, from coordinate 8,511 downwards.
GACGTTCCTTGACGTTGACGCTGCTGGACGTAGCCCGCAACGTGATGCCCATCTGTTCGGCAATCGATGCAAAGTGGTTGTGAAACACTTCGAGCGCCACAGGATCGACCTCGGCCGCAACCGCACCCAGCGACGGATCGTTCGTCGCCTCGGCCGATCCCGTCGAACCACCGGCATCCCGCGGCGTGGGCACGTTCACGCGCACCTGCTCAGCGGCCCCGTGGCGCCCTTGCCAAGTCAGCAATATCTCACCTCCGCTTAGCACTTCGCCCTGCCATCCGGGCTCAATCACCGTCGTCGACGTCTTCTCCAGCACCAGCGCGGGACCAGACAGCCGATCGCCCGGTGTCAGTTGATCGCGGCGCCAGACACTCGCCGTATCCCACCGCCCCTGATAGCCGATCGGAACCCGGCGTGGCGGCGCTGCCTCCGTACCGGCCACCGAGCGCGTGGGCGGCAACGTATCCTCCGAACGGCCCACCGCATCGACACGCACCGCCACGACTTCCAGCGGCCGCTGCGGCTGGACATAGCCATACAGACGCTGGTGCTGGCGCGCGAACGCTGCTGCGTAATCCCCATCGTCGGGCGCGACAATCGTCAGGGGCACGTCCGTCCCGAGATACCGCAGATCCAGCGCGGGCACCAGCGACACTCGCTCCGCTGCGACACCCTCCTGGACGAGCTCGGACTGCGCCTCCCGCGACAGCTCCGCGATCGTGTGGGCCAACTCGGGCAAGACCGCCGGCTCGAAGCGGCGATACCACCCCACCGCGCGATGCCGCGTCACGTCCGCCAGTCCAATCCCGAAGGCACTCAACAGTCCCGCGTCTGGATGACAGAGAACGCGAGCGATTTCCAGCTCGCGGGCCACGGCACAAGCATGCTGGCCGGCGGCTCCACCAAACGGCACGAGCAAGTAGTCGCGCGGATCGTAGCCACGGGCAATGGAAACGGAGCGAATCGCTTGGGCCATCCGAGCGTTCGCCAGCTGCAACAGGCCGTCGGCGAGCTCGGCGAGTTCATACGAGCGTCCCGTAGCCGCCGCGACGGTATCCCGCAGCTCCACCAAGCGCGACTCGACGGCACGCGCGTCGAGCGGAAACGCGAACTCGTCCGGCAACAGCCGGCCTCGGTACAGATTCACATCGGTGATCGACAACGGGCCGCCTCGACCATAGCACGCGGGTCCCGGGTCCGCACCCGCGCTGGCTGGTCCCACACAGAGCTTGATGCCGTCGAACCAACACAGCGACCCTCCGCCAGCCGCGACCGTCTCGATCGCCAGCATGGGGGCGACAATCCGCACACCAGCTTTCTCCGTCTCGTATTCGCGCTCGTACCGACCGTCGAAACGCGATACGTCCGTGCTCGTGCCCCCCATGTCGAATCCGATGGCACGTGAGAATCCTGCTGCGAGTGCGACGCGCGAGAATCCCACGACTCCTCCGGCCGGCCCGGACAAGATGCTGTCCTTGCCCCGAAAGCGATCCGCCGGCACAAGGCCGCCCGCCGACGTCAGCAATCGCAGCTCCGCGGCCGGACGCGCAGCCGCACATCCCTGCGTTCCGCGCATGCCTTCGCGCAGCCGTTCGATGTAGGCGCGCAGGACCGGATTCAGATAGGCGTCGGCCACTGTCGTGTCACCTCGCGACACGATCTTGATGAACGGCGCCACCTCGCTCGACACGCTGACCTCGCGAAAGCCCATGTCTCGGGCCACCGACGCCACGAACTGTTCGTGCTGGGGATAGCGGAAGGCGTGCAGCAGGCAGATCGCCAGCGATTCCACCCCCTGGTCACGGAGCTCCTGTAGTGCTGCACGTACCGCAGCCTTGTCCGGCGCGCGGAGCACCGTGCCATCGGCCGCCATCCGCTCATCGATTTCCAACGTTCGCACGAATAACGGCGCCGGCTTGCGAATCGTCAGCTCAAACAGCCGCGGACGATTCTGATAACCGATGTGCAGAATATCCGCGAATCCCCGCGTCGTGACAAACGCACACGGCACTCCGGTGCGGGTGAGCAACGCATTCGTGCCTTTCGTGGTGCCCAACTTAACAACGGCCGACGGCAACGGCCGATCGCGAGGCAGCCCGAGCAGATACCGCATCCCGAGCAACGGCGCTTCCTCGTCCCCACACAGCTCGTAGGCCCGCCCAGGGACCCAGGCCGCCATGGGCGTCGCCAGCCGTATCGCTCCCGTGTTGGAAGAGAAATCGGCGACGACTCCCTCCTCGATCGTCTCACCTTGCTCGGATATCAGCCGTAAGCGGTAACCTCGCCAGAATTGGTCGGGATCCTGACGACGGAGCGAATCCAACACACAATGCTGCGTGGAATGCTCATTGGCGGACCCCTTGGTCCGGCCGCTGCTCAATACCTTGTGTCGCCGCAGCCGCCCCGTGGGATCCCGGGCCAATACATCAGTAAACGTCCCGCCGACATCGATCCAGAATTGCCAGCGTGGATCCGCTCCGTCCTCGGCCCCCATCCCGCCCACTCGCTATTCGCCCGTCGCTTGCCCCACGCAAGTGAGGTGCGAGAGGGTGCGCAGGAACATCCGCCCGTTGGCCACTGCCGGCGTGGAGCGGCTTGTCTCGCCCAGTGGGTTCTGCGCCAACAGTTTATATTCCTTCTCCGCGGCGAACACCCACACGACTCCATCCTGGTCCATACAGTAGATCTTATCATCGACCCGCACCGGCGAGCCCATGAACGCGGCATTCGTGCGCTCGAACCAGTGAATGGCGCCCGTAGCGGCATCCACGCAGGAAGCGTACCCGCGGTCATATAGCAGGAAGAGCAGATTGTCGCGCTTCACCAAGCAGGGAACGTATGGCGCCTTGATCTTGCTGCTGTTCTTCAGTTCGTACGCCACACTCGCACCTTCTCCCGGACGTACCGCCACGACCACGTTATCCGCGTACGCTCCCGAGCCGCAGCTGCCGAAGACCAGCCCCGCCGCCATGATCGGCGAAGAGACAGTCCGCATCGGAATCGTCCCGGGCGACGACCAATTGCGATGCCCGGTGGCCACGTCGATTCCGTACAAGCCATCTCCCGTGTTCGAGCAGACAACTTCCGCCTTGCCGTTGGGCAACTCGCGGATGAAGGGCACCGAATAGCTTACCGACTTCGACTTGATGGGGGTCCGCCATAGTTCTTTACCGGTCTTCCGGTCGAACGCCATCATGAAACTCTTTCCCGGAACCGGTGCCTCCTTCGAGACTTCATCGTCCTGAGCGTTGTTCAGGATCAACATGTCTCCATACAGGATGGGGGATGTTCCAAAGCCATGCTGGCTGACCCAAGGCCCGAGATTGTTCTTCCAGACTTGATTGCCGTCGTGGTCGAGGGCCAGCAAGGTTGTCTCCTGAGGATCGGACCACGCAAAGTAGACACGCTGCTCGTCGACCGTTGGGGTCGACGATCCATAGCTGCTGAACTGGTGCAAACGGTGCGTCAGCGACGGAAATGTCACGCGCCAAAGCTCTTTGCCGTTCGTGGCGTTGTAGCACAGGCAGTAACGCGTGGCGTCCTTGGGATCGGCGCTGAAGATAAACAGCTTGTCACCCCACAGCACGGGTGACGAATGTCCCGCGCCGGGCAGTTCCGTCTTCCACAGGATCTCTTTGTCCGTCCACTGGGCCGGGATGGTCTTACACTCGCTCTCGCCGGTACCGTTCGGCCCGCGAAACCGCGTCCATTCCTGCGCAACCACCGAACTGGTTGCGACCAGACCAAGCAGAACCAGAAGCAGCCTATGCCAGGTCCGAGTACTCATGGAACGATCCTCTGTAGCGTTGAAGGCGGGATGGGCACATGTTGGCATGCCAGGGGTCGCGGCACGGCACCGCGTGTTGAGCATCGTAACCAAGGCGCCCGCACGTTCGCAACAAGTCGCAACGCGGTCCGCCGGCGGAGCGGACCGATGGCCGGGAAAAGAAAACGAACAGGTACTGCCGACCGCACGGGCGAAGGCCCCGGTTCTGCCCCGCCGAGGTCCCATGAGCAGCCGCTTCAGGCTGGTGACTCGACCGGCGGCTCCTGTGTCGCTTTGAGCGGAATGGGGCGGGCCAACGTCTGCGACTCCAACAGAGGCCGATATCCCTCCATCTCGATCCCATACGGAGGATGAATCCGATAGGTGATTCCCCGCCAGTGAACTCGCCGGGCGAGCGTAGCTTGCAGTACCGCCCATACGTACGCGACAAAGGCGAACGGAACAGCAACCAGCAAGCCCAACCGGCTCGTCCATCGCATCCGTGGCACCGTGATGCACTGCACGCGTTCTATCCGCTCGGCGATGACACGGTGCAGCCGGTCCATCCAGACCACATTCACGACGATCAGCCCGACCACGGTACCGATCAAGGCCGCGGCCTCGGCGAAACTGCCTTGTGCCCCGCGGAACAATCCAAGCAACACGGCTGCCACGGCAACACCGAAACCCAACAACGTCCCCGCAGCGATCACCGGATAGTGCGGATGGTAAAGTCGGGTCCAGATCAACTGCCGGAACATGAATCGGAAGCAGGGAGTCAGCGCAATCCCATCCCGCTGCAGGATCATTGCATCCGGATGCAGCTCGAGTCGCAGACCCTGGCGACGCGTCAGGTCCTGCAGGGCGCTGTCTTCCGACGACGTATCCCACATCCGTTCGACGAAGGACGCCTGTTCGAAGACATCGCGCCGGCACGCGAGGCATCCCCCCCACGTGGCCCGCATGAAATACATCGTAGGAACACACCACGCGTTGAAGATGAATCGCACGCGCGATCCCCAGGAGGGGTCGGTCGGATCGTACCAACGATTTCCAGTGACCAGCCCCGCATCGCCGCCGACCAGCGGCGAGATCATGTCCCGCATCCATTGCCGATACACTACGGCATCGGCATCCACGATCAGTGCCGCTCCGATTTCCGGTGAAAAAGCCTGGATGCATTGCCGTACCGCGCTCGCCTTCAAGTACGACCGAGGAGAGATGTCGTGCAGCACATGGACCACCACCGGTTGGGCGGGATGGCGCTGGCGCCACTGAGCAACAATCTCCGCGGCAGGATCGGTCGTGTGATCGAGCACGACGTGGATTTCGTAGTTCGGATAGTCTTGCTGCGCCAGCCGGTCGAGGCACTGGTGCAGCGATTCATCGGCACCACGCAACGACAGAACGATCGCCGCTTTGGGTAGCTCGTCATTGCCCCGGCGAGGCAGCTCATATCGCCGAAACCAATTCAGAAAGATCTCGTTGCTCGCGACCTGGAATCCCAGCAAGAGAAGCAACGAACCCGCCAACAAGAGTACGATTACCGACATCCACGGGGTCCTGATTCTGGCTGGGATCGACCTGGAAATAACTTCCCCAGGCCCTCCCATCGCTTCGGGGCGAGGGCGGGGTGAAGGACAGAAAAAGGGGTGCGGCTATTCCCACTGCGCTCGGGCTGACCCACAACCTCCATGAACATCATCTCACGCGGCCTTGCTCGCTGAAAAAATCTAATCACAATAAGCGACCAATTCAACGCCGTGCGAATGCGGACCCGCATGGCCTCTCGGGACGGCATGGCGATGTTCCCTTGCGATAATTTGCCTTGGGCAGCCGCCGAGAGCCTGCCGAGTGCCCGCAGTGCGATCGAACTACGCATCTTTGCTGCGGATTCCTTTTGACTCCCTTCGTCGCGTCGCCGCGCTCTGGACCCGAGCCGTTCCTCCCCCCGCTCGCCGACACGGAGTTCCTCATTGCTCTGCTCGCCGAAGTTACCAACCAGGATCCCGGGACGGTGCGGTATCGGTATGAGCGTGAGAAACGACAACTAGGATCCAACGTGCGCGACGCGCTGGTGCAGTGGGGCCTGCAGCCGTACGTATGGGATGATCGCCTGTCCGACTTCTACAGCCAGACCGACGCCTTTCTGTTCGAGACCTTGGTCTGGAACCAGCATCCGGTCAAAGTCCAGATGCGGCAATGGATGGGCGAATTCTTTCAGCGGGATGTCGGATGCGCCGCGCGCGTGCTGACTTTTGGCGATGGTCTGGGAGTCGACAGCCTCTACCTTGCCCAGTTGGGTCACGCCGTAGACTACTTCGAGGTTTCCCAGCCATGTGCCCGGTTTGCTCAAGCGCTGGGCGCACGACTGAACCCCACGCTGAATCTCATCGACTCGAAAGAAAAGCTCGCGCCGCGCGCCTACGATGTTGTGGTCTGCCTGGACGTGCTGGAGCACGTGCCAGACCCGGCGAAGCTCGTGGAAGAATTGTCCGGCTGGTTGCGGCCGGCCGGGCGGCTCATCGTCCACGCACCGTTCTGGCACATTCATCCGTCCGTCGGAACGCATCTCGCCTCCAATCGAACTTACAGCGGAGACTTGTCGCGGCTCTATAAGCCGGCCGGTCTGCGGTTGATCGACGGTCACTTCTTCTGGTCGCCGATCGTGCTGGAGATGACCCGCGGCACTCGATTGCGCACGCCGGTGCCCTGGGGGCGCCGTCTGGCGCTGGCGTTGGGAGGCGCCCTGCTGTCGGTGGCCCGGCTCTGGAATTGGCCCCACGAGCTGGTGTGGATGATCGCTCGCGCGAGTCGGGGGTCCAAAACGCCGGTCGCGCCCACGTCCGCGGCCAGCGACACTTGCCGCTCCACGCGCAACGAATTCGCCCGTCATGAGTCCCGGGCCTGAAACGGCGCCATCAAGCCGCGGCCTGTTGCGGAGCGTCCTGGAGCAGCTGGCGGTACAATCGAGCGAAGCCTTCCGCCTGGCCGGCCAGCGAGAACTCGCGAGACACCAGCCGTCGGCAGTTGTCCGCCAGAGTTTGCCAGCGGCGCTCGTCACTCAGTATCCATGCCATCCCGTCAGCAAGGGCCGCCGTGTCGCCCACGGGGGCCAGGTAACCCGTACGCAGATGCTTGACAACTTCCGCAACACCTCCCGCAACAAAGGCCACGGCCGGTCGGCCACACGCCATGGCTTCCAGCACCGAGTTCGGCAGATTTTCCTGCGGCGCGGCATGGACGAGGGCGTCAGCGGCGCCGTAGACCGCCGACAGCTTCGCATCATCCCGGATGGCGTCCTGCCGCCATACGGGACAAGGTAAATCCACATCCCACTCCGCCGCGTGGGCACCCACCAGCATCACCAGAAAATCCCGCGTACCCGTGTTCCACAAGCGCCGAACTGCCTCGAGAAAAAGGTTCCCTCCTTTTCTCCGGTCCCTCACGTCGTCGGCCAGGAACAGAATTGCCGGTCCTGTCCACGCCAGGTGCAATCGCTGGCGGCAGTCGTCGCGTGCTTGAGGACGGAAGGTCTGACCATCGATGCCGTTATGAATGATCGACACGGGGAATTGCGAGAGCAGAGGGCTCTGACGCGCCTGGTCGAGGATCCACTGGGAAGGGGCAACCAAGTGCAGACGACACTGGGAATATAAGCGCTGTTTATGCTGCCAGAGGAACCGTGTCGTATCCCGCTTGAGCCGCGGAAACAGGTCGAGGGCCGGGCAGCGCTCGCAGCCCGTCTTCCACTTGGTGCATTCGCCCGGATAGGCACAATGCCCCGTCATGGGCCACATGTCCGACAGCCGCCAGACAATCGGCTTGTCCAGGCTCATGCGCGGAAGTACGGAATGCGAGAAGTAGTTGCCGTGTGTGTTGTAGAGCTGCACGACATCGGCCGCTCGGTACCAGGGTTGCCTTAACAGGCGGCGCGAGGACGGCAAGTACAGATACTGCAACCCCAGCGCGTCCATCGCGGTGCTGGCCAGTTTGTCGGCCAGCTTCCACGCTCCGGTCCGGATCGGCATCACGTCCGCATCCGTGGTGGCCTTCCACCGGACGATCATCTTCGAGTCGAAGCCGAGCCGTTTCAGTCCGCTATGGATTTTGTAGGCAGACCGGCCGGAACCACCCAGATTGTCGGTCGCACTGATATGCAATATGCGATGTGGGGAGCTATCCAACATATCTTCACGCCGCACGGTTCGCACTCGAACGAGGAGAGGTAAAGGGTTCGGGGACAGCGCCTGCGATATTGCGCACCGAACGACACCACAGCTGGAACATCAAGAGCGTCCAGACCTGTTGTGTGAAATCGCGTTTTCCCTGGAGGTGGGGATTCACGATGCGGCTCCACACTTCCCCCGTCAGCAGTTCGTGATGCTGAAGCGCCGTCGGGCTAAGTTCATCGGTGATCAGGCCGCGCAGCTCATGTCGCGTCCAGCGGGTGAGTGGCAAGACGAATCCTCTCTTCGAGGCATTCAAGAGCGCCGGCGGCAGGAATGGCCGCACGACTTCCCGAGCCAGGTACTTCGGATCGCCTCGGCGAGTCCGCCAGGCGGCGGGGACGGTGAACGCCAGTTCGACGAGTTCGTGGTCCAGGAAGGGGACGCGGGCCTCGACGGAGTGCGCCATCGAGAAACGATCGGTCACGGCCAGGAATTCCTCGGGCAGCTGAAGTTGGAAGTCCATGCAGGCCACCGTATCACGCGGCGACGTCATGCTCGCGCCGGTCCAGAGGG
>JBFWYF010000229.1:0-9219 GCA_050186685.1 Pirellulaceae bacterium | reverse complement strand
AAGAACCGCAAGGAATCCCGCACGTAGGGGTCGTCGGTAAATTGGAGCAACCGCTCGTATACGATCTTGGCCCTCGATTCGGCACCGATATTGGATCGCAGGTCGACGGTCAAGTCGCCATTCGCATTGACGAATGCGCCGGTCCAAGGCACTCCGAGGCTGTCCGTGGCCATCGGGCCACCACCGGACTCAATCAGAAAGCGGGGATTGTCCAAGGCCAACCCGATCACGTCTTTCTTTTTCGCGGACCCGTTACCCATCTGCGCGACCAGATTGCCTTCCGCGGCATTCTTCAACTCGCCGTTCACCCCTTCGAGCAGCATGGTGATCGTCGCCCCCACAATCTCCAGATGGCTGAACTCCTCGGTGGCAATATCCATCAGCAGGTCATATTTGTCCGGATAGGCGCGGCGGCAGCCAAATGCCTGCACGAAGTACTGCATGGCTGCCTTCAATTCGCCATTACCACCACCGAACTGGTCGAGCAGCATTCGCGCGAAGCGAGGATCGGGTCGGGAAACGCGCGCGTCGAACTGCAGATCTTTCACGTGCTGGAACATGAGTACCTCCCGGGGAAAAAGTGATCTCCGGGCCGGCCGCAATTCACGCGCCCAACACGGGTCACCGGGTGGCGGGTCTCGGCTCTCGACTCCATCGGGGGACGTACCGAACCGACCGCCATGCGATTCTTCACTCCCCAGGCGGCGGAGTCGCGCGGACCGTCGCTGAACTGTGCTGTGTCTTGCCGTTCACGTAGTCCGAGTGCGAACGAGACTCTTCGGCAGTTGGTTCGCTCGCACATTCCGCCAACTGCTGGCTCGATCGCGGGCTTCGCTCGAACTCGACGTTGCCGGGCGCAGGACACGGTTGCGTACGCCGTCACCGGCCGGACGGTACGGAACCAGTCCGATCCTGTCGTGGTCATCTGGGACGGTGAGCGACAGGACCGGCCGGGAGAGAACGGAAAGAATTTTCCCGCAGCCGGCCAGGCATTCTTAACTGCGGCTCGGAGCTGGTGGAAAATGCTCGACATGGGATTCGCCGTTGCGTCCAAAATAAATAGCGCGGCGTCCCGTGATCTGGACGAAGTATCCCACGCAACCAGCAGCCATCGTCTTGCGAATGAAGTCGAGATAACTGTGCTCATTGCGCTGACTTTGGCGGACGGCCTTTTCCACTTCTGACGCGGAAAACGCCTCAGCCGTCGGATGAGCTGGATGGGGTGTGTCGTTGACCCACGAATCGCCGTTGGGAAAGTCATAGGTGTCCTCCTGGCGGCTGAAATCCGTGTGATAGCGCTCGACGCCTAGTTCCATCAGTCGACGGACGATCTCAGGAAAGGCAACTTCCCCGGTCAGCGCGCCGCGGGCGCATCCTTCCAGAATTTGTGTCTGTTCCGAATCCATAGTTTCTCCGTGCGAATTGAGATGTAACGTAGCCGGACAAACACGACTTAATTGACGGGGCGATCCTTCCCGACCTGGCGGCGGACAATGTCTTGGAGCAGGCTGACCAGTCGCTCTTTCTCAGCCAACGTCGAATGGCCGAAGAACTCGTCATTGTTGGCGTCGGCCAGTGCCGCGAACCCACGCTGGGAAGGCCAGGATCCAATACGCCATGGCTGTCCGCCCGGCATCGCATTTCGGTGGCGAGTGCTAGTTATGGAGGTGGCCCTTCACGGCGTGAGCTCGCGGACGTGGTTGATGATGCGCCCTGTGCCGTCGCGGACCTCGCGCACGACGCGCGTATCGGTGACATCACGACGGTGTGGCAGGGCACCGGCATATCGAAGCACGGAGTCAAACGCGCTGACCGCGGATTGCGTTGTCACGGGCGGAGTGGGGAATGGTCGCGAGGCGCGAACGCTGGGCTCGAAGCCGACACCTTGCCAGTTTTCTTGCGTCACCGCGTCTTCGTTGTGCAGCACGTTGCCGTCGAGAAAGAGCGAACCATCCCCGACCACTTCGTCCCCGCGATGGAAGCGAAGTGGACGCTGCGTGGTGCTCGGGCCGGGTTTCAAGTAGTTCGCCACATAATTCAGGCGCTCGAATTGGCCGTAGCCGGCGGTGTGGCCCCAGTTGTAGAGAAGGTTGTTCCGGAAGTCGGCATGGGCGATTCCGGCGAAACGCGGCACACGGCTCACGTGATGGGCGAGCAGGTTGTGGTGCCACGTCACGCGTTCTCCGCCGGAGATGCTGGCGAAGCCGTGCCGCACTCGATTGATCCCTTCGTGGACGAGACACCACTGCACCGTGATCTCGTCGCTCAAGCCGGTGATCGAGACCACTTCATCGGTGCCCCAACCGAGCGAGAGGTGATCGGCGATGCACCGTTGCGCGTCGTAAAAGCTGAGCGCGTCGGTGCCCTCCGTCGTGTCGCCCGGCCGCACGCGAAAATGCCTCAGGATGACATCGTGCGTGCTGACCAGGAGTCCGCCTCCGGTAAGCGTGATGCCATCCGCCGGAGCGCTCTCGCCATCCACCGTCAGGAACGGCTCCGTGATGCCGACATTCGATTTCAACGCAATTTCGCCGCTGACGCGAAACTGCACGACGCGTGGTCCCTTGGCCGTGACCGCCGCGCGAAAACTGCCGGGGCCGGCATCGGCGAGGTTTTCGACGGCCAGGATCTGGCCGCCGCGTCCGCCCGACGCGTGCCGCCCGAAACCTTCCGCACCGTCGAAGCCGGGCGGAGCGTCCACAACGTCGGGTGTCTGCCGCAACGGCATCGTTTCCCAAAGCGGTACGGGAGTGGCCGGAACCGGGCGGCACTTCGTTGCCGGTGCGCCCGGCGCGTGACCGCGCGGATTCGTCAGTACGATGTCGTGTCCACTCTCACCGCCGCGATAGGTGAGTGTCCACGAATACTCTCGACCTTCGTAGGTGGCGGTGACCGCAGCTCCCTCCGGCAAATCATCGAAGGCTCCCTGCGTTGCCGCTTGAGCACTCACCAGCGTCACGTCATCGCGCGGCGGTACGGCCATCAGATTGATTCGCAGCCGGCAGCGATTGGAGCGTGCTTTGCGTTCAATGCGGAGGCCGCCTCGCCGCGACTGGATGGTGAGCGGTGTGACGCCCTGTGCGTCGAGCGTGAAACGCAATGTGCAGGTACTGCCCCGCCAGCCGGCGATGGGCACTCCCACCGACACGCCGTCCAGCGCATGTACGGCCGAGGCACGCGAGCCTTCGACGGTGAGGGTAGCTTCGCTATTCTGTCCCCAGCCCACCGTGAGCAGACGGCACACGAAACTGCCGCCTCGAATCGTGAGCGACGCACGGCAGCCAGCCGGGTTATCGTTGCCGGCGCCGCCAAGGTACACCGCCGCGACACCGTGCAGCGCGCCGTCATCCAACTCGACGGCCGCCTCGCTACCGTCGGCCTCGCCGATGTGGACTAACTCGCGACGGCTGACCAGCGCGCCGCCCTGGAGGCGTAACCGCACGGCGTCCCCAGGCAGCGTGCCTAGTCGCAGTGCGCCGACCGCCACGACCTGCGGCGATTTCGGCAGGACTAACGCGCTCTGCCCGCGCACCCAGGCGATAGTCCGATCATCCGGTGCGCGGCCATGCCACCTGTTCCCTTCTTGCCAGGACCCTTCGCCCGCCAGCCACAGCGAGTCCGCGCCGAATGCGGCTGACACTATCCAGGCGAAACCAAGCAAGACGCTGAAGAACTGTCTCATGATGGGCAGATGTTCTTCCGTCCCGTGAAAGATCCAGCGACACAAATGCAACAGGAGGGACATGCTCTCCCCAGTCGCTCGGCGCTACGACCGGTTGGGGCAGCACGCCTTGGACGCCTTCGGTTACAGGATCAGTGAGTGCGAGTGACAGGAATCGAACCTGCACGGGTTTCCCCACTGGATCCTAAGTCCAGCGCGTCTGCCAATTCCGCCACACTCGCGGGAGAATGTTGCCGGGACAAAGCGAATTCTCAGGTGCGCAGTCCTGAGTGTCAATCCGACCCGGGTTGCCGGCCCCGAGGCGCCACCGCAGATCCCGATCTCCTCAACCGGCCGCGGCGATCAGACGTCTTCGTCGACGTTGAGATCGTTTTCCGTCACGATCGCGAATCCCTTGCGGTTCAACGTCTCCATCGCCATCTCGATGTTGTCCACCATCAGGGCCACCGCCGGACGACCATGAGGACGCACGAGCAGCGGATGAGCTTGGACGATATTCACCTCGGCCTGCAACAGCGCCATGCAGACCTGCAGCAGCGGCTGAGGGCCCGTCGGGATTTCGATGCCGACCAGATCCGACTCGATCATGGGAAATCCCGCCCGCTCGAGAATCTCCCGCCCCTGCTCGGGATGGCTGAGTACCAGCCGCACAAAGGCACATTCCGTGGCGTCGTTAATGGAAATGGCCAGGATCCGGACGTTGCTTCCCTCAAACCGCCGCACCACTTCCAATAGCTGGCCGACTCGGTTCTCCAAGAAGATCGTAAACTGACGCAACGTGGGATAATTGCGCCCCCGCATGGTGGCAAAATCGATTTCCGTGCCGTCCCCGATACTCATCGTGCGCTGCTGGCCAAGAAGTGAAGGCTGGAGATGATCAAGGTAAACGACGCCAGGGCGAGCGGGTCGGGTCGAGCCAAGCCGACCGACCCACTATAGGAGAACGGCTGGGCGCGGTCAACTCGCTCCCTGCCGCACCCGACTCCTGGGTCAAGGAACTGGCACGCTTGATTCCCAGCTCGTTTTTCGACGAGAATCGGGCGGCTGCGAATCAGGAACAACCACCTTGATGCGGGGGCAGGAGAGAGCCGTTATGTCCAAAGTTGCGACGCGATCTGCCGACCGCCAGTGGTATATCGTCGGCCGATGGCAGGAATTCGGAGGAGAAGCCCGCGCCAACTTCGTGCGGATCGCCGCCGTCGCGGTGTTTTACTCGCTGCAACTCGTGCACTTCCATCTGTTGGCGCCGGCCGACCAGCGGGATGTTGCGTTCCACCGCGGAGCGACGGTCTTGGCCGTCGCCGGAGTGTTCGCGGCGCTGGCCGTGCAGCTCTGCCTCCAACGGCGCGTGTTTCCCGCCAGCCTGAAGTATCTGTCCACCGCGCTGGATGTCGCGTTGATCAGTGGCCTGGCGGCGCTGGGGGACGGGGCGCACAGTCCCATGCGGCTGGCACTGTTTCTGGTCATCGCCCTGGCAGCGCTGCGGTTCAGCTTGGGACTCGTCTGGTGCACGACGCTGGCGACTATGCTCAGTTATCTCGGCCTGGTCGGATGGTCAGACGCGGTCTGGTTTGACGCCGACCATTCCGTGCGCCCCATCGAGCAACTCGTAACGCTCGCCAGTCTGGCGTTGACTGGCATCGTGATGGGCCAAGTCATCAGGCAAGTACGGCTCATGGCCGAAGAGTACGACAGACGGCTGCGCGGGGCGACCAGCGAGGCGGACGCCGCGGTACCGAAAGGAATCGCATGAGCACGGCGGTCGAATCGAAAATCTGTCCGGACTGCCAAGCCACCTGTGCTCCGGACGCACCCCGCTGTTGGATGTGCCAGGCGGATCTGGCCCAGGTCGACACCATCGTGACCGCGGAGCTGGTGGCGCCGCCTCGCGGAGGCGTCAGCGAAACAGTCTTTGCCGGCGCCACGCTCTTACTCGTCGGGCTCGCCGCGCTGCTCGGCATCGGCATTGCCATCGACGAACCCGGCGCGGCGGTGGTATATGCGCTTGTGGCGGCGCCCGCCCTCTTGGCCACCGTCATTCGCGTTCAGATTCGCAAGAGCAAAGTCGGGCACGTCAGTTGGGCCGAACGATTCGTCACGTTGCTTGTCTCGGCCAGTGTCGTCGTCGCCATCCTCGTCATGCTCGTCGTCGCGAGCGTCGTGGCGCTGTTCATCTATTGCCTTATTGATCCGCCCAGCTTCCATTGACCTACTTCGCCATCATGTCGCTGGCCCTCGCCGTGTGCGCGGGACTGCTCCGCCGGTCCCAACGCCACTTGCCGTTGTCCTGGCAGCAGAAGCTGGGGATCGGGCTGGGCGCCTACTGCGGTGCGATGATCGGCGCCAAACTGCCATTCGTCCTTGCCGATTGGGAGGGACTGAGAAGCGGCCTGGCGTGGCTGTCTCACGGCAAAACCATCCTGATGGGTATTGTCGGCGGATACTTCGGCGTGGAACTGGCGAAGTGGATTCTCGACGTCCGGGTAAAAACCGGGGATACCTTTGCAATCCCGGTGGCCCTGGCCGTCGCCATCGGGCGGTTAGGTTGCTTCTGGGGCGGCTGCTGTTATGGCCGCCCAACGGATTTACCCTGGGGTGTGGTCTTTGCGACGGCCGCCGAAGCCCCGACCGTACCTCGTCATCCCACCCAGTTGTACGAGGCTGCTTTCCACACCGGGCTGGCGGCCCTGCTAGTCCTGCTCGCCCAGCGGGACTTGTTGCGCTATCAGCGACTCAAGCTGTACCTGATCGCTTACCTCGCCTACCGCTTCTTCAGCGAATGGTGGCGCCCAGAACCGATCGTCGCCGGAGGACTGACCGGATATCAATGGGCCGCACTTGCGCTGACGCCCGTCTTCGCAGGTCTGTGGTGGCGGGACGCCGTGCGACACGGCTCCACCAGCCCCGCCGCGCAGATAGCTTCGCTGCACTAAGGGAAAGCTCGCGAGCACCAGGCGCCGTACCTCGCACGGACTGCTCGCGACACTCGCCATCCATCAATCGAGCGCCTTCGCGCCGGCAATCAGCTTGATGAACTCGCCATTCGTCGGGAACCGCCCCAACTGCTTGGTCAGCTGCTCCATGGCATCCACCGGATGCATCGTAGCCAGCGTGCGCCGCAACATGGTGACGGCATGCAGGGTGTCCGGATCGTGCAACAACTCCTCGCGGCGAGTTCCGGATTGCGAAACGTCAATGGCCGGCCACACGCGCCGATCGGCCAGACGACGGTCCAGCACCAATTCCATGTTGCCGGTGCCTTTGAACTCCTGAAAAATCAGCTCGTCCATCCGGCTGCCCGTGTCGATCAGGGCGGTACCGACGACTGTCACCGATCCACCTTCCTCGAACGCCCGCGCTGTGGCAAACAGCTTCTTGGGAATGTCCATGGCTTTGACGTCGATGCCGCCCGTCATGGTGCGGCCCGTGTTACCAATCCACTTGTTAAAGGCCCGAGCCAGACGCGTGATGGAATCGAGCAGCAGGAACACGTCCTTGCCCATTTCCGCCAACCGCTTGCACCGCTCGATGATCAATTGCGAGATTCGGACATGACTCTCGACATCCTGGTCGAGACTGCTCGCCACAACCTCACCCTTGACGCTCCGACGCATGTCGGTGACCTCTTCGGGCCGCTCGTCAACCAGCAGCACGATCAACTTGACGTCCGGATAGTTGGTCGAGATCCCGTAGCTGATATGCTGCAGCAAGATCGTCTTGCCACTGCGGGGAGGGGCCACGATCAGCGCTCGCTGTCCGCGGCCGAGCGGTGTCAATAAGTCCATGACGCGCGTCGATATGGGCTGAGAACCCGTCTCCAGGCGAAACCACTTTTCGGGATTGATCGCCGTCAACTGGTCAAATGACTTGACCTTCTCGTAATCCTCCGGCTTCATGCCGTCCACATCGGAGATCTCGCGCAGCCGCGGCCCCTGATTGCGCCGACCAGGCTGCACCATGCCTTTGATCATGACGCCCTGGCGCAAGCGGAATTTCTCGATCATGGTGCCCGGCACAAAGGGATCGGACCGCTCGCGCGAATAACTATTCTCGGGACTCCGCAGGAAGCCGTACCCGTTGGGATGCATTTCCAGCATCCCCGCGCCTTCATAGCACTGCGGTTCCCCGTTCTCGTCCAATACCGGTTCGGGTTCCGGGGTTTCCGGCCGTCGATTGTTGTAAGTAGCGGGCGTCTGGCGCCGGCGACGCGCGCGACCATTGGAAGGTGTGCCGCCCTGCGGTTGCTGCTGCTTACCCCGAAAACGTCGTTTCCTCATAATGACCACACCGTAAAGAAATAGAGTGCCCCGGAAGGAACAGCGCGTCGTGCGCTGCGCAAGCTGACCATCCCAGGGACGGATCTCAACGCCGCAGCCGGCGTCGCATCAACATGCCTTTTGCGCAAGAGAATATCGCTTCAATCGTTGAATTCCAGGCAGCGGCCGGGTCGAAGCCAATTGCGCATCATCCTTGACGGAAACGAGCAACCGGATCGCACTGCTTCTAGGCAGCTGCACGCAGGTAAATGCCCGCCAACACAGCTAAGAGTCGCCCTGGCCCACAACACGCACTTTTCAGTGAACGAGCTACTTGCTTCCAGGGGGCGCCCAAAGATTATCTAACTGGGCAAGCAATGCCTGTTCCATTGAACAGGCAAGTTTCACAACGGAATCTTACTAATCTATTCGACCGTGTCAAGCTATCACTCAACCCAATTCCCGAAACTTGAGCACATTCTCATCCGAATTTCTTCCTCCCTTCCTCTCCCTCTGTTGGGTGAACGGGGTGCTAGCGACGCCAATTCCGGAAGAAATCACAGGCCGTCCGCAGATTCGCTACAACCGGTACAGCCCGCCTGCCGATACTCGCTGTGAACTCGAACAGCGCAAGGACGAGGCGAGATGCATATGAACCGAGCCCAGCTCTTCCTGACTTCCTTTTTTCTCTGGTCCGCTTGTGCCATGCCACTCCTGGCCCAGGAGCAAATCGCCTGGTTGACCGATCTGCGCCAAGCCCGGCAGATCGCAGAGCAACAGCAGCGATATGTTTTACTTCATTTTTGGAGCGAAAGCTGCGGCCCCTGCCGAAGTCTCGAGCAGAACGTCTTCAACCAGCCCGAACTCATTCGAGTGCTCACCACACATTTCGTGCCAGTGAAGATCAATGTGATGCAGCAGCAGAAGTTTGCGGAGTTCTACAAGATTGACCGGGTCCCCACCGACATCATCGTCGATACGCAGGGGCGTGAGATTTCGCGACGGATCAGCCCGTCGCAGGCCCGCGATTACCTCGCGATGCTCGATCAGGCCCGCGTCCAGCCGACAATTACCCTGGCATCGAACCCTGGAGCCGGAGCTGCTCCACCCCGCCCCAGTTCGCTGCTGCCTCCGCGCGAAGGCTCGGAAGAAGCCGAGCCCACCTCGGAACCCATCAATGTCGATCCCCGTTCGCTGCATGGTTCACCACCCCATGCTTCTCGGTGGGGGCAGGCGGGCGGCCAACCTGCTCCGCTACCCACCATCGTGCATATCGAGGTT
>JBFWYF010000228.1:0-9237 GCA_050186685.1 Pirellulaceae bacterium | reverse complement strand
CCAGGTATTTCACCCCGGCGGCCACCAGGTCACCTGTCAACGACTGCTCCCAGACACGTTCCGGTACCCAGATCCCCCGTACCTGCGCGCCGAGCCGGCTTTCCAGCCAATTCGTGTACAGGTTGATCTGTCCAATCCGATCGCGCGATGGAATCATCGTCATGATCGGCTCATAGAACGGCCCGCCCATGATTTCGACACGGCCCGCCGCCACCAAAGCCGCTACACGATCCAGATATTCCGGATGCCGCTGGTCCAGCCATTCCATCAGCGGTCCGCTCGTGTGCAGCGAAATCTTCAAGTCCGAATAGCGTTCAAAGACGTCAAGGAACGGGGCATAACTGTCCTGGAAAGCCTGTTCAAAGACGTTTTCGAAGTTGCCAATGGGCTGATGATTGTGCAGCACCAGGCAGAAGCGAAGCCAAGGAGTTGTCATGCGGGCAAGTCCCGTGTGAGAACGCTATGTATCGGCGGCGCCCGAAGTGGCGCGGCTAACCTATCTAGTCTTCGTCAAACACTCAACCGGGAAGGTAGTTTTCTTTGGCACGACCCGGGGAGCTTTTGTTAAGCCCTGCGGTTCACGACCCCTGTGCCGCTCGTCCCGATCGCCGCAGCTGGCAAGTTCCCCGACCCCAGCGCCCGTTCCCCTCCCAGGTCTGCCACCACGTCGCGCCAGGGTAGTCTCCCCCTGCTTCATCGTTCCCACGCTTCCCGCAAGTCCCTCGCCCCCTCCTCTGGGGTGATCGGGTTGACGAAGCAACCGGATCCCCACTCGAACCCCGCCTGCGTCCCAATGCGCGAGATAAGCTCGATGTGCCAGTGATAGTAATCGTGCGACGGCATGTCAAACGGCGAAGTGTGAATCCAAAAGTTATAGGGGGCTTGGGCAAATACTTTTTCCAGGGCCCGTACGATTCTTTGGAATAAACCCGACAGTTCCGCCAAGTTCTCCAGCTCCTCCTGGCGGAAATCGGGACGGTGCTCTTTGGGCAGGACCCACGTTTCGTAAGGGAATCGGCTGGCGAAAGGGCAAAACGCAGCGAAGTGCTCCGTCTCGGCCAGCATCCGTTGCCCTGAGGCGCGTTCATGTGCCAGTATCCGGCAGAACAAGCAATCGCCGACCGCGGTGACGTATCGAGCTGCACTCAGCAATTCCCGGTCCAGAGCGGGCGGCATCACCGAAGTGGCCAGCAGCTGGCTATGGGCATGCTCGAGAGTCGCCCCACCGGCCGCGCGGCAGTTCTTGAAGACCAGCCCCTGCCGAATCCCCGGCACCTGGGCCACCGCCCGCAATCGGTCGCGGTATGCCAGAAACGACCACGTTGCCCGCTGCGCAGTCAACTCCGACAGGCTCGTCGCGTGATCCGGCGACTCAATTATGACCTCATGCACTCCGTGACCCGGGTGTAGCGGGTACAGCATGTTTTCCGGTTCCTCCGGCACCGACGGTCCGTCCAGGCGAGTCACGGCGGGATACTTGTTGCCAATCACACGGACTTCCCAAGCGTCCTCCCCGTTACCAACTTTACTTGGGTACGTCGCAACGGCCGGGGGCGTCAGCAGTTCATTCCCCCGGCAAAAAGGACAAGCCGCACCGCGCCGATGCGTCGGCTGCGGCGCGAACTCGGTTGGTCGATCGGCCCGCTCGCGAGCCATGATCACCCAGCTGCCAGACACAGGGTCCTGGCGATACTCCGGCATATCAGCGGAGCCCTTGCACCTTGACCCGTGCCAGATCCCGCGCGGCCAGCATGCGATGAAACAGCTCGATGTACCGCCGCGCACTGCTGTCCCACGACCAATCCTGACGCATGCCGATTTCCACGATTCTCCGCCAGGTGTCAGGCTGCTGCTGGAACACCGACACGGCGCGCCGCAGCGTGGCCTCCAGCGCCGAGGCATCGTAATCCAGAAAGCTGAAGCCGTTTGCAGTGCCTTCCGTAAGATGCGCTTCCGTCAAATCGACGACCGTGTCGGCCAGCCCCCCGGTCTCGCGCACGATGGGCACTGTTCCATAACGCAGACTGTACATCTGGTTCAGCCCACACGGCTCGTAGCGGCTCGGCATGAGAAACATATCGGCTCCGGCTTCCACGAGGTGTGCGAGGCGCTCCGAAAACTCCAGCTTCACCGCGACTCGCCCCGGATGCTCCCTCGCCAGACCCGTCAGCAGATCGTGATACACGGGCTCGCCCGTTCCCACGATCACCCATTGGCAGTCGACATCGTGCACCCAGCGCTTCATGATGTCGGCGACCAGATCGAATCCCTTCTGGTCCGCCAGCCGACCGACCAAGCCGATCAAGGGTGTCGTCGGCGAAGCGGTGAGCCCCACTGCGGCCTGCAGGCCAGCTTTGCAGATCCGCTTGCCGGTCTGCCAGTCCTGCACGCTGTACTTTGCCGGGATCTGTGCATCCACCTCCGGATTCCAGATGTCGTAGTCGACACCGTTGATGATGCCACTCAGCACTTCACGGCGCTGCTGCAGGACGCCTTCCAGTCCACAACCGTGCTCCGAAGTCTGGATCTCCTCGCTGTACCGCTGACTGACCGTGCTGATCGCATCCGCAAACACGATGCCAGTCTTCAGCAAGTTCAAATCTCCATAAAACTCCATCTGCTTCCAGTTGAAGTATCGCCAATCCAACCCCGTCAGCAGCATGTCCCAGTGCCAGAAGCGGCCCTGGTAAGCGAGATTGTGGATGGTCATCAACGTCAGGATGTGCTCGTACCCGCGAGCATGCTGGTATTCGCACCGCTGGTAGGCGGGAATCAAACCCGATTGCCAGTCATTGCAATGGATGATGTCGACCGGCAGGTCCAGCAACCGAATCATCTCCATCACGGACCGGCAGAAAAAGACAAACCGCTCGCAGTTGTCTTTGTAGTCCGCGCCCCGCTCCCGATAGAGCTCCGGCCGATCGAAGTACGCTGGCTGATCGATAAAGTAGATCGGTACCTGGGTCCCTGGCAACTCCGCGGCAATAATCCCGCCCGTCACCACTTTGCTGCCGATGGGAATCTCGAGCACGACATCCAGCGTGCGAAAAGTCACACCGGTGCGTTCGAGGAACTTGCGATAGGCGGGCATCACGACCGCCGAGTTGACTCCCAGACGCGTCAGCGCGGCCGGGAGCGCGGCCGAGACGTCGGCCAAGCCTCCCGTCTTAGCAAACGGAACGACCTCGCTGCTGACAAGGAGGATGTTCACCCTGCATCTCCCGGTTAGATGGAAACCAAACGCATAAGTTACTTTAGCTCATCCGCGGGGACCCGGCACCCCACCGTCTTGACCCGTACGCTTCATGGCTCTGCGGCAGCCACCAGCCCGCTCGCCAAGCCCTGCGGCTTCCGCACGCCTGTGCAGTCTAGCGGCCCGCGTCGCCTCGCTAAACCCGTCTACGTCCCTTGGCTTCACCCCTGATTACGTGCTAGCAGTTACTTGATTAAGCCATTTTGATGCAACACGTTAAGTTTCGCAGAGCAAATTGACGGCGACAACGGTCGGCTTATAATGGCCGACACAACAGGATTCTTTGCAACGAAGGACACGTTTGCCGCGATGCGATCGGCCAAGGATGCTTTTAGGTCTCGGGAAATCTGTTGACGACGCAGCATGCTTGGCATCGCGGTTTTCTTTAATTCCTTAGCAGATTCGTGCTCCGTCACGGAATTGGGTCGCCCAGCGTCGTTGACCCGGTGAGGAGGGCAAACATGATCGCCAAGCGTCAAACTTGCGGGACAGACGTTGAAGAGGCTGCTCGCATTCGACTTCAGCTGAGCCCCTATCGGGCGATTCGTCAGTGCTCGTGCACTTTCGACGGTGAAACCCTGCGCCTCTGTGGCGAGGTACCAACGTACCACTACAAGCAACTGGCGCAGGTCGCTGTGGCGGGGATGGACGGCGTCCAGTCCGTTATCAACGACATCGAAGTCCGATCCGTTCGGCCCGGTCCTCGTCCGCAGGAGAGTTGAACGCCAGCGCAGTTGAACGCCAGTGCTTGCTCAAACGCCGAGGGTGCAGGTTTCGCGGAGGTGCCGGTCTGGCGAATTCTCCCGCGGCCAATTGCGAAATCTGCGCTCGGCTTCTTCCCCCAGCGTCCCCTAGGAATCGAAGATCGCTTCTGAACCGGCCGTCTTCGCGATAGCGACTACGCCCTTGTCGCTGACCATGAACCCGCGCCGAGCGTCTTCGACGGGGTCATAGCCAATCCGGACATTGGCGGGAATCGACACTCCTTTGTCGATGATCGCGCGGCGAATCTTCGCGTAACGCCCGACGTCTACGCCCTCGAATAAAATCGAGTCTTCGACGTGTGCATAGCTGTTGATCCGGCACCCGCGGCCTAGAATCGAGCGTTCGACCAGACCGCCAGAAATGATGGAGCCCGAACAAACCATGCTGTCCATGGCATGCCCGCATCGCCCCCCCTCCACCCGCTCGGCAAACACGAATTTGGGTGGCGGCAGACTTGGCTGATAGGTCCGGATCGGCCACGTCTCGTCGTACACGTTCAGCAACGGGTCGACGGAAATCAGATCCATGTTGGCTTCGTAGTAAGCGTCCAAGGTACCGACATCCCGCCAGTAGGCCACCGCCTTCTGATTCTGATCCCGAAACGGAAAGGCAAACACCCGGTGCGATTGGATCACGGTCGGGATAATGTTGTGGCCAAAGTCATGGCCCGCGTTCAACTGGGCGGCGTTCTGGCACAACTGCTCGTACATGAACCGCGCATTGAAGACGTAGATGCCCATCGAAGCGAGGCACCGCGAAGCATCACCCGGCAGCGGTTTCGGAGCGGCCGGCTTCTCCTCGAAACCGATAATCCGCGATTCGTCTGTGACCTGCATCACACCAAACTGGCGCGCCGCCTCCTCCACGCGCACGGCCAGGGCCCCCACCGTCACATCCGCCTGGTTGGCGACATGGAAATCGATCATCGTCCGGTAGTTCATCTTGTAGACGTGGTCGCCAGCCAGAATCAGGACGTATTCCGGGTCCTCCTTTTCGATGGCGTAAATGTTCTGATAGACGGCATCCGCGGTCCCGCGATACCAGCTCTCGTCGATCCGCTGCTGGGGTGAAACGACGTCAATGAACTCGCCCATCTCCCAGCAGAACAAGCCCCGCCACCCCAGGTTGATGTGCCTCTCGAGGCTCATCCCCTTGTATTGCGTCAACACGAGCAACTTCTTCAGGCCGCTGTTCAAGCAGTTCGACAACGCGAAATCGATGATGCGGTACGCCCCTCCGAAAGGAACGGCGGGTTTCGCACGATCCCGCGTGAGGGGTTCCAACCGAGTTCCCTTGCCGCCCGCCAAAACCACCGTCAATACACCACTCATGGAGCTTCCTCTTTACAGCAATGGTGTCCGTGCCCACTCTCCAATGCTCTCAGTGTCGCGACTTTTGTCTGACTGTCTAGCCGCGGTCCGTACAGCGCGCATAGGTGCGCACCGATCCTCCCTACAGCGCGCGATTCTGGACGTCGACCGTCACGGAACAGCAAGCCCACTCAGCATGCCTTGCGGAACTGCACACCCCGGTCCACTTCGCGAAAGCCCAACCGCCGGCAGGCGTCCAGCAAGATGCCGTCGTTATCCGCCGTCTGGATTTCCACCACGGTCACGCCTTGCTCTTGAAACGCTCGTAGCGACTCGCCCAGAAAACAACAGACCGACGCGGTGCCGTCCGCATCCGACATCGTCACCTCGATCAGCCCCATGGCACGCGTACCCCAACTGTGGCTGAGCGGTTCCATGTTCCAGAATTGCAGTACCCCGCGCGCGGGGCCGCCCGCAGAGGGAACCACAGCGTACCGTTCTCGCTCAGTCCAGCACCAGGCACAGGCCTCTTGCCAGCGAAGGATCTCCGTGTCGGTCAGCGGCTTGAGACGCGCCTGCCGGCGAAGCTGCAGATTCTGTCGATCGACGGGCGCACGGAAGTCAGTCAATTCCCGCTGCCAGATTGTCTGCGTCCGGGAGGAGGCATACCCGGCGTCCTGCATCGTCGTCGTCCATAGCACCTCGCTCTCCATCACGCCCGGCAAACGGCAGCCTCCGTACAGACCTAAATAGAAAGGAGCCGTCCAACCGACACCGCCTCCATACAACTCCTGACTCCCTCGACTCTGCAGATAGTGCTCTCCCTCCGTCAGGAGCCCTCGCGCGATCGCCGCGCGGCTACTGTGTTGAGGTTCGACCAGCAACTGGCAGATCACCCCGGCCCCGGTCTCCAGGGCACCAAACGGTGCTCCCGTCGCGAACCCCGCGTGTACTGAGCCTACGATCCGTCCCTGCTCCTCCGCCACAATTAATCCGTGCGGATCAAAGTAGGGCTTGGCCAACACGTACTGCTCAAACAACGTCGCCGTCAGCGGAGCCAGGCGGCGCGGCGAAGCAGGCTGACTGTTCCAGACGGCGACCAGGCCGGGAATGTCCGAATTTAAGAAAGGACGAAAACCCGTCATCCGTCCACGTCCACTAGCACGTCGGTCCCCTCGATCCGCACAGGAAAGCTCGGATGCCGGAGAGATGAATTCACCTGATGTTGTCCCGTGCGCACGTCAAACTGCCAGCCGTGCCACGGGCACGTTACCACACACCCTCGCACATGACCGCGACCCAAAGGTCCGCCTTGGTGAGGGCAGATGCCGTCCAACGCAAAATACGTTCCGTCGACGTGAAACAGGGCGATAATCCGTCCCGCGACGACAAATTCCCGCGCCGTTTCCGGAGGCAAGTCGCCCGTGTCCGCCACGCGTACCCAGTTTGCCATGAGCCTAGCTTAACGGCCTCCCTGCTCGATCGACAGCGGTCAAGCGGCGGCTGCCCGGCGGCGCCGAGGCGGCTCGCCCTTCCAGCGCCGATGCAGCCACCAATACTGATCCGGCGTCCGCCGGATCAACGCCTCCAATGCGGCGTTGTACCAGCGCGTCAGCGGCTCGACCCCACCCAACTGCTGGGATGGTTCACGCGGGTCCGCGGCTCCCACCAGGCCCATCTCGAAGTGTAGCGGACGCCCGGAGCGGATCGCATACGTCAGTAGCAGCGGAGCGCCATGCATCAAAGGAAACAAGCCAATCGCCTTGTGATACGAGGCGGGCTTGCCAAAAAAGTCGACCCAGCAACCCTTCGGCCCGGCATGCTGGTCCCCCAGCGCCATCAGCAGGCCTTGTCCCTGGAGCAACGCGTCAATCTCCGCCGCACTACCCTGCTTCGGCAGAATAAACTGGCCGTTCGCACTCCGGAACCGGTTCACAAAGCGGTCTAAATAAGGGTTGTCCAGCTTCCGAGCCACAGTGTACGACGGAAATCCAAGCAACCCGGTGACGTAACCTCCGATCTCGAAATTGCCAAGGTGAGCCGAAACCATCACCATGGGACGCGGATCGAGCAGATACCGCACAAGCTCACGTTTCCGCTCGATGTGAACGAACTGGTGCCAGTTACGCCGGTGAATCTTGCGGGGCGCGTGCGCAATCTCGCAGACCATCAAGATCAAATGTTCCCACATCGCCCGCGACAACCTGCGCCGTTGCGGGAGCGTCAACTCGGGAAACGCCGTGGCCAGGTTGCCGGCAATGACGCTGCCCCGCACCCGCAAAACGCTCGATGCGAGAAACGCCAGGACCCGAGCCGCACTGTGACACGTCTCCATCCGCACGGACTGGATGAGGCAGATGAGGACCCGCACCACCATGTACACCAGCCAGTCGACGAACCAGTTCCGTTTCACAGCCCATCCCTCGACACGCTTGAAGCCTTGTTGGACGGCCGGGGATTGTCTCAGGAAGGTGGCTGCGGCAAAAGATCAATCTGGTGGAGCGACTCCTTGGCCGCTGTCGATGTAGGCGCCTCGGCCCCGTGCGTACTCCTCGGCCGACGGTATGTCCGCGTGCGTCTGCCCCTGCGAGACAGCCTCCTGAAACAATCGCTCCAGGTAGGGACGACACCAGCCGCAGCCCGTACCCGCTCCCGAACAATCACTCAGCTGCGCGGCTCGACGAGGTTTCTCCACACGCAGATAATTCACGATCTTGCGCCGCGTGACGTGAAAGCACAGGCAGATCGGTTGGTCTAAGTCGCTTAGTCCCATTCGCCGAACGTCACTTGCTTGGTGAGACGCTCCAGACCCCGTTCGATCTCGAGGGTGACCGTGTCGCCGGGTTCATTGCGAGCGATGAAAGTGCGCAGCGAGGGAAAATCCGTCACTGGTTGTCCGTTGTACGCCACGACCCGGTCGCCTTCGAGCATCCCCGCCTTGTCGGCAGCACTTCCCGGTACGACGGCCTTGACGGTCCAATTGACTCCGTCCGTGGATGACGACTCGACGCCGAGCAATGCACCTCGCGGACAATCCACACTGGCCTTGCCCAACTGCTGCACAAGCTGCTCGGCTCCCTTCTCGGTTAGATTACGGCTGATAAACAGCAGCCGGCGCAGCCCGCGCGCTCCTTCCAGAATCGGCACCGCCGTGTCGTCGAGCGGCACATACATGAGCCGCAGGAACCACATTCCGTCCAGTTGTGCGAGCTCCCGCAAACCGGCATTCGAAATCGGGACTCGCTTGACCTTGACGGAATGCAAGCGCGGCAAGGCCTTCAAGTGTTGAAACCAGCTTTCTTTGACCTGCGGACCCTCGAAACACACCTGTTCGATGTCGGTTACCCAGGTCAGACGCTCGATGTCGGCATCCGTACCGCGCCATTGAGGTCCAATCTCGGCCGAATAGACCGGCGTCGCAAACTGGACACCAATCGACCCGTTGTACCATCGGTCCTCGGACACGTGTGAAATCACCGCTCCTTGACGCGTCAAATGCTCTACGGCGCGCTCTTGGCGGACGACCATCAGCGTGGACAGGGCATCGGTGGCGTGCCGTGTCACAGCGGCCGACGGGTTCTGGCGGCTGACGCTCTCCAACGCCTGGAGCGCCGCCTGCAAATCGTCGACATCACCGCGTGCGCCAATCTCTTGCAGGGCGATAATCGACCGTAACGCGACTTCCCGGTCCGTGCCCTGCACCGCCTTCAACACCGCGGGAATGGCGGTTCGTCCGGCCTGAATCAGCGCCTGGGTTGCCCGATCCCGCATGTCAAAGCGGCTGGCACTCAGCTGCTGAACCCAGTCGGCAATCTGGTTCGCCGTGGTCCGGCCTTTCGACGGGGGATCCTCCCCCAGCGCGACCGCAGGCCGCCCGCCCCAGACGGATAGCGCAGCGAGCCCTAGCGC
>JBFWYF010000227.1:0-9252 GCA_050186685.1 Pirellulaceae bacterium | reverse complement strand
GTTTGGCCGACGATCCAACGGCCTGCGAGTCGTTGTCGACTGCGGTGGAGCTGGCTCAGTTGAGCGCCTTGGCCCTCGATACGGCGGCCCTCGATACGGCGGCCCTCGATACGGCGGCCCTCGTTGGCGCGGGTTCCGAACGTGGGGCGCGGAGCGGGCCGGCCGGGGACCACCCCCTGAATGAAGGGCTCGTCAGAACACGGAGCCCGAGGCTGGGTGGATGTGCCCAGCGGGTGCGGGGAGGCCGGTGGTGGCGCTACGCCGCCTGGCTAAGCTGCGGGGCGTTGGCCGGAATCGGATTGACGCTCGCCTTCGTCGCGGCTCGGGGAGAGTTGGAGGGCTTGGGCGGGCGGCGTGGCGCGGAGTCCGTTTCGACAGGGACAAATGGCAGTGGCGTGGCGTCCCGGGTCCAGCATGTGCAGCAGCTGGCGATGGCGTGGGCGCAGGGCCGGTCTACCGAGCACAGCGGATCAGAGAGCCGGTTAGCGCTGGTGGCGCCGGGTCTTGAAGGGGCGTTGCTGCACCCGGACCTATTGGCTGCAGAACAGCCTGCTCATGTTTCGGAATTGGCAGCAGACTCGCAGGTGAGCCCGTACGACGAGAGTTGGGCGGAGTGGAACGCGGGGAGTGGAGATGGATGGCTGGCGGGCGACGACGCTCTGTCGCTGAGTGTGCCTTCGTGGATGTTGACGGCTGTGTCGCACCAGGAACAACAGGAAGGGCCATGACGAGCAACGAGATGGCGTGGCGACAGGCTGGTGGAGGAAAGTACTCGACCTTCTTCGGGTGGAGGATGAGCGTATGGACCGCCGGACTGGCGCTGTGCGTGGCATCTGGACAGGTACCGGCCCAAGCGGCGGAGCAATCCGGATCGGCGACGCTGCGTGAGTCAGCTGGATCGAACGAAGGGCGTGCGGCGGCCAACGAACCTGTGCGACCCAAACCCAAGTCGGCCAGCAAAGGCATGGTGATCACACCGGAGCGGGAGGCGGCGGCTTTGACATTTGTCCGCCAACATCACGCCGAACTGGCAGAACTCCTGATTTCGCTCAAGGAGTCTTCGCCCAGGGAATACGAACGGGCGATCCGCGACTTGTTTCGGTCCAGCGAGCGGCTGGCGCAGATCCAGGAACGAGATCGGCAGGCGTATGAGCTCGAGCTGGCGGTGTGGAAAGCCCGATCCCGCGCCGAGTTGTTGAGCGCCCGACTGCAAATGCAGGACGACGAACTGGTGCGGGAAGCGTTGCGAACCGCGTTGGCGGAAGAGTACGATTTGCGCATTCGCGTGTTGGAGCATGAGCAGCGTAAATTGCACGAGCGTGCCGCGGCCTTGGACGAACAGTTACGGCAACTCGCGGAACGCCGCGAGCAGGTGATCGCGAGCCGGTTCGCGGCCACGACTCGGGCGGCACGAGCAGCGGACGGCGAATTATCCGGCAAAGGTAAGAAAACAGGTAAGAAGAAGATCCGCGACACGGAGAAAGACGAGTCGTGAGACGCTCTGCTTTCCTGGTTCTCCGCGCCGGCTGCGCCGGTGGAGGACGGGGAGCGGAGGTTCAGGCAGTCACTAACTCGGAGGAAGCTCGATGGGAATGAACTGGCAACGGACATGGGGTGCTGGCTGCGCGGGCTGGGCCCTGCTGCTGGCGGGGTTCGCGACCGCGCACGGGGCGGACGGAGTGCTCCCCACGATCGCGCAGCGGTTCGCATCGGCGGATGTTCAAGAGGTGCCGGACTTCCAGAAGCACGTCGTGCCACTTTTCGGGCGATTGGGATGCAACGGCCGGGCCTGCCATGGTTCGTTCCAGGGTCGGGGTGGATTCCGGTTGTCTTTGTTCGGCTATGACTTCCAGGCCGATCACGATGCCTTGTTCGACAAGGAGAGTCCGCGGGTCGAC
The DNA here is from genome assembly GCA_050186685.1 of Pirellulaceae bacterium. Classification (GTDB taxonomy): domain Bacteria; phylum Planctomycetota; class Planctomycetia; order Pirellulales; family Pirellulaceae; genus CAZFLF01. The sequence continues at coordinate 7,354 of JBFWYF010000227.1, read as the reverse complement.
AAGGAGCAGCCGCTCGACAGTCTGATCCTGACCAAACCCACGAGCGAGGACGAGCACGAGGGCGGGTTGCGATACGAGAAGGGCTCATGGCAATACCACGCCCTGCGGCGATGGATCGAAGGGGGCGCCCGGTTTGAGCGATCGGAGATCCGGAAGCTCGCGAGCCTGCAGGTCGTGCCTAGCGAAATCCACTTTGCCAAGACGGGTGAAACCGTCCAGCTGCAATGCATCGCGGTGTGGGCCGATGGAGTGCGGGAAGATGTTACACCCCTGTGCCGTTTCCAGACCAACGACGAACAGGTCGCAACGATCGACGAGGACGGGAAGGTTACGGCCACGAAGGTGGGCGACACGCACGTGGTGGCATTCTATGACAAGGCCGTGGTACCGGTGCCGGTGATTCGGCCCGTTACCGATTTGGTCGGCGACCAGTATCCCTCGGTGCCGACTCCCACGCGCATCGACGAGCTGGTGGTGGCCAAGCTCCGCAAGCTGGGAGTGGTGCCATCCGAGACATGCACCGACGCCGAGTTCGTGCGACGCATCTACCTCGACTTAACGGGCACTTTGCCCACCGAAGACGAGGTGCGAACATTCCTGGCCGATACGTCGACCGACAAGCGATCGCGGAAGATCGACGAGTTACTGACGACTCCAGCGTACGCTGCCTGGTGGACCACAAAGCTGTGCGATTTCACCGGCAACAACGAAGAGAAGCTGAATAACGTTGGCGGCGTGCGCGGTCGCGCGACGCAAGACTGGTGGGATTGGATCTATCAGCGGGTGCACGACAATACGCCATACGACGAGCTCGCGGCGGGCATCGTATTGGGAAAGAGCCGCAACGATAACGAGACGTACCTGGAATACTGCCGCGCTATGAGCGACATTGCCCGAGGTACCGATGGTCGGACCTACGCCGAACGAACGTACATGCCGTACTACTGGGCACGGACGAACGTTCGACAGCCCGAGGAACGCGCCATCGCGTTCGCGTACTCCTTCCTGGGTTCGCGGATCGAGTGCGCTCAGTGCCACAAGCACCCGTTTGATCAGTGGTCGAAGGACGACTTCGACCAGTTCAAGCGATTCTTTACAAGTATCGTCCCCGGCAACAACGCGAACAATTTGCGGGGTGAGGATCGGCAAGTCTTCCAGAAGCTGGCGGAAGAAATCGGGATCGGCGAAGCGCGGATGAATCAGAACGAGCGTCAGCGCCTGATTGCCGCCGCGATCAAGGACGGTAAGGTGGCTCCTTTCCCGGAGACTTTTGTCGCGCGGCCGCAGGGTGCGGGTGGCGACGCTCGGAAGGCCAAACAGAAGAAAGCGAATCGGTCTGCCGCGCCCGCCGCCACGGCCCGGCTGCTGGGTGGCGACGACGTCGAATTGTCGAAGTACGACGATCCTCGGCAGCCCCTGATGGACTGGCTGCGGAGCAAGGACAATGATTTCTTTGCCCGGTCGTTCGTCAATCGTGTCTGGGCCAATTATTTCCATGTCGGTATTGTCACGCCGACAGACGATTTGAACCTGGCAAATCCGCCCAGCAACCGCGAGTTGCTGGACTATTTGACGCAAGGTTTTCTCGAGCACAATTTCGATATGAAATGGCTGCATCGGGAGATTGCCAACAGCCGTACTTACCAGCTGAGTTGGCATACGAACGACACGAATGAGCTCGACGAGCGAAATTTCAGCCATGCCGTACCACGGCGATTGCCAGCCGAGGTGGCGCTGGATATTGTCGCCCAGGCGACCGGGTCCAATGCCAAGGCGGCGATGATGTTGACCGCGATCAAGGACCGGTCGATTTCGATTCCGGGTGCCAGCGGGCGCAACAATCGAGGGACCAATTTCGCGCTCGGCGTGTTCGGACGGTCGACTCGGGAAAGCAACTGTGATTGCGATCGCTCGATGGAAGCGAGTTTGCTGCAGACCGTGTATCTGCAGAACGACAGCGACGTGCGGACCAAATTGGAAGCACGAGACTCGTGGGTGAACGAGACGATACTGCAGCTGGCGCGAAGCGGACGAACGGAGGAGAAGTCCGGCGAAGATGCGTCGCCCGATAGCGACCTGGCGGCTAAGATCCGCAGCTTTGAGCGGAAACTGGAACGGCTGCGCGGCCAGCCCGCTAAGAACAAAGTCCAGATCGCTCGGCTGCAGCGGGAACTGAAGGAGATGCGCGCACGCGCGACGAAACCGACACCCTCAGCCCCCGAGGCGCAGGCGAGCCTGAAGCCGGAACTTGCCCGCACGCTGGTGGAATCGGCGTATTTGCGCACGTTGAGCCGCTTTCCCACGCAGGAGGAAATGAGGATCGCGACCGGCTATCTGTCGGCGGAACCGGACGCGGCCGCAGGGCTCCGCGATGTCCTGTGGGCACTGCTCAACACGAAAGAGTTCATCGTAAACCACTAGAATTTTTCCCGACACATTTCGATCGACGCTCGAAAGGAAACCAAGATGGCGATGCATAAGACCTGTGATGGATGGATACGGCGAGACTTTCTCAAGGTAGGGGTCTTGGGAGGGGCGAGCCTGACGCTGTCGGGCTATCTGCGGATGGCATCGGCCGGCGAGGTGCAGGCCCACGGGGCCACGTCGGGCATCTTCATCAATCTGAATGGAGGACCGTCGCATCTCGATACGTTCGACATGAAGCCCCAGGCAGCCGCAGAGTACAGGGGCAAGTTCAACCCAGTCGCGACGAACGTACCCGGCGTCGAAATCTGCGAGCATTTGCCGAACCTGGCGAAGTGTGCGGACAAGTACGCAATTCTACGAGGTGTGACACACACCCTGGCGGCGCACAATCTCGGGACGGAATACGTGAATACGGGCAGCCGGCCCATTCCCGCGTTGGAGTATCCGGGGTACGGCGCAGTCGTGGCACGGGAGCTGAAGGTGCCAGCCGACCTGCCGCCGTACGTGGCGATTCCGAACGCGGCCCATGGTGCCGGGTTCCTGGGGGTACAGTACGCCCCGTTGAGCACCGCGGCCACACCACAGCCAGGCCGTCCCTTCAGCGTGCGGGGCATCGCGATGCAGCAAGGCTTGACCGTCGCCTCCGTGGAAAAGCGGCAGATCTTGCTCCAGGAACTCGACCGGACCTTCGCGTCCGTCGAGAAGAACAATCAGCTGTTGACGGGGTTAGATCGCTTCTCCGAACAGGCGCACGCCATCATCACGTCGAAGCGGGCCCGCACGGCGTTTGACGTGAGCCAGGAAAGCCCGTCGTTTGCGAAGCAATTTGGCGAGACAAGCTTCGGCGTAAGCTGCCTGCTGGCTTTGCGGCTGGTTGAAGCCGGCGTGCGTTTCGTGACATTGACCTACGGCGGTTGGGATACGCACCAGGACAATTGGACTCGGCTGCAGACTCGGGTGCTGCCGCCTTTCGACGAAGGGCTGGCCGGGTTACTGACGGGTCTGGACCAGCGTGGTTTGTTGGCCAAGACCGCGGTGTTGGTCACTGGCGAGTTCGGCCGTACGCCGAAGATTAATTCCCGTAGTGCCGAAGGGGGACGCGATCACTACCCGCGGTGTATGTTCATGCTGATGGCGGGAGGCAAAGTACGTGGCGGCCAGGTGCTGGGAGCGAGCGACGAAAATGCGACGCAGCCCGACGGCCAGGGTTACAGCCCGGACGATGTCGCCGCAACCTTTTACCAGAACCTGGGGATCGATCACACCAAGGAGTATCACACCAGTACCGGCCGCCCGATCACAATCGTGCGTGATGGGCAGCCGATCCAGGATCTGTTTGCGTAGTGGGAAGTGGCAATGAGGCTCGCCGGACGGCCGAGGAGGGATACTCGCCATCAGGCAAGAGAAGTGTTTGTCGTGGTGTCCGCACTCTGAATGATTCACATCGGCGCCAAAACATCTCAAATGCGGAGGTAGGTGGATTATGAAGTCGTTTGTACGCAGGTTGCTTCTGGTCGGATTGGCGGTGCTCGTGGCTTTGCCGCTGGCGGCGGCCCAGCAGGAGAAGAAGAAGAAGGGGGGCGGCGCGGGGCCCGTCGCAGCTCTCAAGAAGCAGATTGCCCAGGTGGAGTTGACGGACGAGCAGAAGAAGAAGGTGGAGGCGATTATTGCGGAACACCAGCCCAAGGTGGCGGCAGCCATGAAGGAAGGTGGTGCTGCCCAGAAGATGGTCGAAGCCGCGAAGAAGCAGCTGAAGTCGGATGGCAAGAAGGGCAAGGAGCTGAACGAAGGAGCGGTGGCGGCCGCGAAGCTGACCGACGAGCAGAAGGCCGGCTACGAGAAGCTGCAGAAGGCTGTCCAGGACATGCGGGCCGCCGTGGCGGCCACGCTGACCCCGGAACAGCGGGAAAGGGCCGGTTTGGCCAAGGGGAAGAAGAAGAACAAGTAGCGGCTGCCGGCGCGCGGGAAATGCCGCGCGTAGCGATTGGCCGGTAACAGGAATGTGCGATGCGGCCGGAAAGCCCTGCCTCTCCGGCCGTTTTTTCTTTCTTGGCGGGGCAGTTTCGGTTCATTGAGCCCATCCGAAGTGACGTATACGATAAAGTCGCCGCGGTGTGGCCGGCACCAGTGCATGGTCACCCCCGTGTTGTGGCAGCTGCCGCCCCTCTCCGGGTACGAACCGTTCGTCGCTTATGGCCCCCCGCACTTATCGATCGGGATTGCTTATCTACGGCATACTGGCCGTAGGCGGCTGCGCTCTCGTTTTCCTTCCTCCCCTCGTTGCGCGGCACGTCGAAACGGCGAATCGCCTCGGCAAGACTGGCTTTTACGTGTACGTCGCCACGGTCCTGGCGGGCGGGTTGCTGTTGCTCGGCGCGTCGGCCAGTATCGTCTGGCGGTTGTGGCGGCGCACGCAGCAGAAGGAAGCCGGGCGGCGCCAGCGAAGCCGCAATCCCAGTGAGTTGTCGTCGGCCGAGCGGGAAGCCGAGTTCCGGGCGAACCTCGCGGCTGCCAACGACCTCAAGGCTGAATTGCCTTCTCTGGAGGTTTTTCGGCAGCAGATTGAGGCATTGCAGGGCCGCATCGCGGAGAAACAAGAGAGCCAGCACCTGGAAATCGTGGCGTTTGGTTCCATATCGAGCGGCAAGTCGTCGCTGCTGAACGCCCTGGCGGGGCGCGAAGTGTTCCAGACCGATGCGCGCGGCGGGACCACGACGGTCCGCAATGAAATTCCCTGGCCTGGTGACGACAAAGTGACGCTGGTCGACACCCCGGGACTGGGTGAAATCGATGGCGCCGAACGGGGGGTGGTCTCCGCCGATGCCGCCAAAGATGCCGACCTGGTGATCATGGTGGTGGATGGTCCGCTCCGCGACTGGGAGGTGCGGTTGCTCGAACAGCTAGGCGGGATGGAGAAGCGGATCCTGGTCTGTCTGAACAAATCCGACTGGTACACGCCACGGGAACAACAGAGTTTGATCGGCCAGATCCGGCAGCAGGTGCCACCGCGGATCGGCGCCGACGACGTGCTGGCCGTGCGGTCGCAGGTGACGAAACGCAAGCGGATACGGGTCCTGGCCGACGGCAGTGAGATCGAAGAAGAGGTCGAGGTGCCGATGGACATCTCGGCCTTGGCCGCCCGGTTGATGCAGATCATCCGCAAGGATGGCCGTGACTTATTGTTGGCCAACTTGCTGTTGCAATCGCGCGGTCTGGTGGACGAAGCCAAACGGCGAGTGGAGGAACAACTCGACAAGCGGGCCTGGGAAATCGTGGAACGGTACATGTGGGGAGCTGGCGGTGTGGCAGCGTTAAGTCCGCTACCCGTCCTGGATTTGGCGGCGGGCGTCGCCATTTCCACGAAGATGGTCGTCGACCTGGGACGGGTGTATCGCCAGGAAGTGGACTTGTCGGTGGCCGGCAACCTGCTGGCTCAGCTGGCGAAACAGCTGGTGACCATCTTAGGCATCAACGCCCTCGGCCCAGCGCTCGCGGCGGGTGTCGCGTCCCTGCTGAAGACCGTACCCGGCATAGGTACCGTTGCGGGTGGGTTGTTGCAGGGGTTAGCCCAGGCTTTGATCACGCGTTGGATCGGAGCGGTGTTTATTCGGTACTTCCAGAATGAAATGCGCGAGCCGCCCGGCGGACTCGTCGCGATGGCACGTCAGGAGTGGGCGCGGCTGACCACGCTCGACGAGCTCCGGCGACTAGTTCAATCGGCACGTGGCAAGCTCGGCTAGCAACATCCCTCGACCGCTGCCGGGAGGCAGGGCAAGGATGACAAGGACCATGGAAACGGAATCACCCATTCTGAGGGACGAGAGCTACCAGCGGGCGATGGCCTCGCTCGAGCAGACCATCGGCAAGCTGCATCGCTGCTCGCCCGATGAAAAGGAGCGACTCCGGCGGGACCTGATCCAACTTGAGGAGATGCTGCGCAAACTGGAGACGGGACGTGTCGAGATCGTCGTCTTCGGCGAGATCAGCACGGGCAAGTCCGCCTTGATCAATGCGCTGGTCGGGCGCGTCGTGTCGTCGGTAGATGTCCAAGGGGGATGGACCAAGGAAGTCTGGCAGTATGGGTGGCAGACCGTGGGCTACCGGGTGCCCGGCCTGGAATCGTCGCAGGTCGTGCTGGTGGACACGCCCGGCTTGAACGAAGTGGGGGGCCAGCAACGCGGGGATATGGCGCGGGAGGCGGCGCGGCGAGCGGATTTGATCCTGTTCGTCACCGATTCGGATTTGAACGACACCGAGTATTCGGCGCTAATGACCTTGGCCAGCGTCAGCAAGCCGCTGCTCGTGGTGCTTAACAAGATCGACCTGTATTCGCCGGCCCAGCGGCAGCGGCTCTTGGAGGTCCTGCGCGACGAGCGACTGGCCACGATTGTGGCGGCCGAGGACATTGTGCTTACGGCGGCGGACCCTCGTGAAGTCGAGTACGTGATTCAATCGCCGGATGGTTCGACTCGGCACGAGTGGCACAAGCCGGAGCCGGATGTCGCCCAGTTGAAGGTCAGAATCCTGGAGATTCTGGAACGAGACGGGTTGGCGTTGATCGCCCTCAATGCGGCCATGTATGCGGCCGACAAATCGGACCGGGTGGCATCGTTGCGGGTCCAATTGCGGGAAAAGAGGGCCATGCAGACCATCTGGGGCTATGCCGCCGTCAAAGCGGCCGCTGTGGGTCTGAATCTCGTACCTGGACTGGATGCCCTCGGCGGAATTGCGATTGATGCGGCCATGGTCGCTACGCTGGCTCACATTTACGGCCTGCAGATGTCCTGGATGCACGCTCGCCGGCTCGTCGCGACAATCGCCAAGGCCGCAGGGTGGGTATTGGTTGCGGAACTGGGCACGCATTTGGCCTCGATGACATTTAAGCTCGTCACGCTCGGGTACGGCACCGTCCTGACGGCCATTCCCC
>JBFWYF010000226.1:0-9260 GCA_050186685.1 Pirellulaceae bacterium | reverse complement strand
AGGACGTCGACGACCCTCGGGAGAGCCCTTCGTTCAAGCTCATGGAATTGCTCCTCGCCCGGGGCGCCCAACTTAGCTACAACGATCCCCACATTCCCGCACTTCCCTCCATGCGCCACTTCCACGTGCCGGCGATGACCAGCGAACAGCTGACGCCGGAGTACCTGAGTGCCCAGGACTGCGTGTTGATCGCGACCGATCATTCCGCCTATGACTGGGAGTTCATCGTGCGGTACGCGAAGCTGGTCGTCGACACGCGCAATGCCACCAAGCTGGTCCGAGAAGGCCGCGAGCGAATCTATCCGGCGTGACGCGGCGACCTCCGCTTGGGCTCGGCAAGGATCCGCCTCCTCCACAATTCCGCGAAACCGGCTGCCGCCCTCGCTCGTCTTACGAGAAGCAGGGGATTCCGTCTTGCGGAGGAGAGAGGCCATGACCCATTTCCCGTCACGCCGTCAGTTGTTTCTCGTACTGGCATGTCTGCTAGCGGGGGTCGCGTGGTTCCAGCAGCCGGTAGCCAGAGGTCAAGGCGTGCTCGTCGAGGCACGGGAAGACCAACCCTACCACCTGCCGCGCCCGGTGGTGATCTGGCCGCCCCGACCGCCCATGCCGCCTCGGCCCGCTCCCGAACCGTCGTACAAGATCAAGGAGCTCAGCGTCGAAGTTCGGCTGGAAGACCAAATTGCGCAAACGCAGGTGAATCAGTCGTTTACGAATACGGGGAGCCGGGAACTGGAAGTCCGCTTTCTGTTCCCGTTGCCCTACGACGGGGCGATCGAGCGGGTGACGTTTCTGGTGGACGGCCGGGAGTTCGACGCGAAACTCCTGACTGCGGAGGAGGCTCGCCGAATCTACGAGCGCCACGTACGTCGCAATCGCGATCCCGCGCTGGTCGAATGGATTGGTACGGGCATGTTCCAGACCAGCGTCTTTCCGGTGCCGGCCGGGGCGTCGCGGACCGTTACGCTGAAGTTCTCGCAGTTATGCCGCCAGCAGCAGGGGCTGACAGAACTATTGTTCCCCTTCAGCACTGCCAAGTACACCACGGAACCCGTAGAGAAGGTCCGAGTGGAAGTTGCGCTGCGCAGCAAGGCCAAGATTAAGAACATCTACAGCCCGACGCATGGGATCGAAGTCCGCCATACGGGGGAGCATGCGGCTCAGGTAACCTACTCGGCAGCTCAGACCCTGCCGTCCACGGATTTCCGGCTCCTGTACGACACCGGCACGGAGCCCGTAGGTGCGAACGTGCTGAGCTACAAGCCGGAGCGGGATGACGATGGATATCTAATGCTGCTGGTGAGTCCCGACATTCGCAGTGAGACGCAACGATCGCTGCCCAAGACGGTGGTATTCGTGGTGGACCGATCGGGCAGCATGAGCGGCAAGAAGATTGAGCAGGCCAAAGGGGCGCTACGATTCGTCTTGAACAACCTGCAGACCGGCGACCTGTTCAACATCGTCGCGTACGACAATGGCGTCGAGACGTTTCGGCCGGAGCTACAGCGATTCGACGAAGAAGCGCGGCAGGCCGCTTTGGGATATGTCGAGTCGCTGTATGCAGGAGGGAGCACGAACATTGCGGGAGCCCTGCAGGCCGCCTTCGACCTGTTGCGCGATGACAGCCGCCCGAACTACGTGGTATTCCTGACGGATGGCCTGCCTACCGTGGGGGAGCGGAACGAAGCCAAGATCGCGGCGCAGGCCAAGGAGCACAATCGCGTGCGCGCCCGGCTGTTCGGTTTCGGAGTCGGCTACGACGTCAATAGCCGATTGCTCGATAAGGTCGCGCGGTTGTGTCATGGCCAGAGCCAGTACGTGCGTCCGAATGAGGACATCGAGACGCACGTCAGCCAGTTGTACGACCGCATCGGCGCCCCGGTCTTGACCGATGTATCCATTCTCTTTGATCAGGAGAATTTTCCTGCGGAACGTGGACAACTCGTCAATCGCCTGTATCCTCGCACGGTGCAGGATCTGTTCGCTGGAGAACAACTGGTTCTCGTCGGGCGGTACAAACGAGGTGGCGCCGCGAAGGTCACCATCCGGGGCCGCGTGGGTACCGCAGGACGCGAGTACCATTACCCCGCCACACTCGTCGAACATTCGCCTCACTCGACGCTGGCATTCGTTGAAAAGCTGTGGGCGATGCGGCGTGTGGGAGAGATCATCGACGAGATCGACCTGCAAGGCAAGAATCAGGAGCTGATTGACGAGTTGATTTCGCTAGCGAAGAAGCACGGAATCCTCACGCCCTATACGTCCTTTCTGGCCGATGAGGACGCGCGCTTGCACGACGTGGCTGAATTTCGGCAGCAAGCGGGTGTAGCCCTCGATTCGCTACAGATCTCGGAAGGACTAGGAGGATTCGTTCAGCGCGACATGAAGGCGCAGCTGCAGCAGTCCACTCAGCCGGCCGCTCCGGCATACTCGCTCGACCCCGCTAGCCCTGGTATGGCGGCCGGTGGGATGGCCGGAGGGCGTCTCGGCGGTTCCACTCCGTTATCTATCGCCCCGGGGGCTCCGACCTATCGCCGTGTGGAAGACGACGTTCCGGTGGCCGTCACAAGCGTGCGTCAAATTGGCGACAAGACTTTTTATCGTCGCGACCAGCGGTGGGTGGACTCCACCGTGACGGCCGCTCAAGAGAAAGCCGCTCGGAGGGTCGAGCGATTCAGCGACGAGTACTTCGAGCTGATTTCGACCCACGGCCGGGCACTCACTCAATATTTGCCGACCGGCGAGGAAATCCTGCTTGTGCTGGGCGATCAGGCCTACGTTTTCTAAGTTCTTTCACCCACCGTATCCGCATTGGCCCGCCTTATCCCCTTTCGCCAGGAAAGGGGCGCACCACGTCGCGCGGGCCAGCCAGCCTTGTTGCCGCCACGGCCCATGCGCTGGCGAGCGTGGCTACAGCGGCGGACGGCTCACGTCGAGCAGCGGCGGCTGCATCGAGTACAATTGCAGCAGCGGCAGTGAGCGCCAGAACAAGGGAACGATGTGAGTCGACGACCAGTTACCACGGATATTCGCGGACAGCTGATTCTGCTGGGGACGGGCACCTCCGTCGGAGTGCCGTCGATCGGTTGCGGCTGTGCCGTGTGCCAGAGCGACGACCCGCGCAACAAGCGGACGCGATGCAGCGTCATCCTGGGGCTGCCCCAGGGTAACTTGCTGATCGACACGCCGCCGGACCTCCGCTTCCAGCTGCTGCGGGAGCGCATCGGGATTGTGCATGCCGTGCTATTCACGCACGAGCACGCGGACCATATCTTTGGTCTCGACGATCTACGTTTGTTTCAGTTCTATCTCGACGAGCCCCTGCAGCTGTTTTGCGAGGACTTTGTCGAACGGCGGCTCCGGCGGTCGTTCGATTACGCGTTCAGCGACCAAGAACCGACGCACGTCGGAGCGGTGCCGCTCTTGGCATTTCGGCGCATCGACACGACGCCCTTCGCGGTGCTCGGCCAGCAAGTGGTGCCGATTCGACTGAAGCATGGGCCCCATTTCGACGTTTTGGGCTTCCGCATCGGGCGAGTGGCCTACTGCACCGATACCAATGGAATTGCGCCGGAGAGTTGGCCGCTGCTCGAGGATCTCGACGTCTTGATCCTGGATGCCCTCCGCTACCGCCCCCATCCCACTCATCTGAGCCTGGACGAGGCAGTGGGGATTGTGCAGCAACTGCGGCCGAAACGTGCTTACTTTACCCACATTTCGCACGACTTGGACCACGCCACCACGAACGAGCGGCTGCCGCCCGGAATGGAGCTGGCGTACGACGGCCTGCGGATTCCCTTAACGGAGCCTTGGTCGCCGGCAAAGTCGTTTCACCCGTAGCCGCCAAGGCGGGGTCCGCCGCGGGACACAAACTGTCCCGCGGCGGCTGGCCGAAATCCGTCAGTTTGCGCGTGCGACTTTCCCTTTTTGCAGTTCGAGCACGTAGTCGAGCGTGATGTTGACAAGCTCCTTGTCGTAGAAATCATCCCGGAAGATGACATTCTTCGCCGCGGCAGTGTCCTCGAGCTGCTTTTCTTCTTCCTTCTCGGCGTCGCGTTCCGAATCCCGCCGGGCCCGGTACTTTTCCTCGTTCAGAGGAATCGTCTTGGCATCCTTGATGACCTTGAACCGCGAGATATCTCGGGACAACTTTGCAAAGTCCGACGACTGGGTGATGCGAGCCTCCGAATGGGCACGGAGCGCACCGATCACGTCGCTGGTCACGAGATTGAGGCTATCGTATTGAGCCGATTTGACGCGGTCGAAATCGAGGGCGTAGTCGAGATCCGCTTCGCCCATCGCAATCGAATTCGTCAGCGACGGCAGCACGAGATCGGGGATTACACCCCGCTTCTGAGTGCTATCGCCGTTTGGGCGATAGAACTGCTGCATCGTGATCTTCAGCGCGCCGTACTTAGGCGGATTGGGAATCGGGAACAGCTCGCGGCCTACCTCCAGCAGGCTCTGCACTGTGCCCTTGCCGTGCGTCGACTCGTCGCCAACGACCAGGCCACGGCGGTAGTCCTGAATGGCGCCGGCGAGAATCTCGCTGGCGCTAGCGCTGAACTTGTTCGTGATGACGACGAGCGGGCCGCCCCACAGCATGCCTCGATCGAGATCATCGTAGCTCTGCACATGCTGGGCTGCGTCCTTGATCTGGACCACGGGACCTTCGTCGATGAACAAGCCGGTCAGTCGGATGGCTTCGGTAAGGCTGCCGCCTCCGTTGTTCCGCAGATCCAGCATGACCACGTCGACGCCCTGGGTCGTGAAGTCTTTCAAGATGCGGGCCACATCCCGCGTTGTGCTCCGGAAGTCTCCATTGCCGTCTTCGTTGCGGGCCGCCTTCATATCCATATAGAAGCTCGGCAACGAGATGAAACCGATCCGGAAGGGGCTTCCGTCCGTCTTCTGACCTCGCTCCAGAACCTGGCCGCGGGCAGCGGAATCCTCGAGCTCGATCTTCGCCCGCGTGATGCTGTAGTACTGTACTTCGGTGCTCCCCTTCGGCATGACGCCCAACTTGACAACGGTTCCCGCTGGACCGCGGATCATCTTGACGACGTCATTCAGGCGCATTTCCGAGACGTCGACCATCGTACCGTCCGGCCCGCTGACGCTGATGATCCGGTCATCCTTTTTGAGTTTGCCATGCTTGGCGGCTGCCCCGCCCGGAACAATGCTGCTGACGACCGTGTGGTTTTCGTCAAAGTCCTGCTGCAGCGCGGCGCCGATCCCATCCAGGTTAAGGCGCATCACGATCTCGAAGTTGTCCAGGTTCGTGGGGGACATGTAGGTCGTATGCGGATCGTAGCTGGCCGTGACCGCCGTCAAGTAGCGCTCGAGCAGCTCTTCGCCGTCCGTCTGCTTCCAGCGGCGAGCGGCGCTGTGGTAGCGGCGACCAATCTTGGCCCGGGCCTCCTGATCTTCCACCTTGTCCACTTTCATGGTCAGCAGGTTGTACTTGATCAGCTTGCGCCACCGCTCACGGGCCTCGGCCGCATCCTGCGGATACCGGAGCATCTCCGGCTCGATCACCAGCTCCTCGTCCACCGTGAAATCATGCTGCGCGTTGACGAGCTCGTCGACCAGCTTGATTCGTTCATCAAGCCGTTCCAGGAACCGATTGAACACGATGTAAGCGAAGTCGATCTTGGACGCCTTGATCTCGTCGTCCAGCTTGGTGAGCCGCCGATGGAATTCATCTACGTCGCTCTGATAGAAGTACATCTTGCGGGGATCAAATCCCTCGAGGTACGCCTTCATCGCCCGGCGCGAGATCTCGTCATCCAGCGCGTGCTTGGAGAGGTGGTTCTGCAACATGACACGGACGGCATGCGTAATACGCTCCGCCTGTTGCGAAGGCTTGGTCAGCGGCGCGCTGGGCGCCAGCGGAGACCAGAGCCAGCTCAGCGTCAGGGTGCCAACCATGACCCCGACTAGATGCCACCTGTGCGAGCGAATTATGCCGAGCATGCTGGTTCCTCGTCCGAGAAGAAAAATAAACAGAAAACTTGCCACCCGAAATCCAATCGGCCTTTAGATAGTAAGCCCCTCGTTCCCACGTGACAAGATCGACCTGGCTTGACCAGCCCGGGCGAATTCGCCAGTCTCCGGGGAAGTTGCGGTCGCGCCAGACCGCAGAATCCGTCTATTCGGTAATGTCGAGGAAAGACTTTCCACATTCCGAAGACTTCGCCTGATGGCACGATTGCACATCCCCGCACGTCACCTAGGCTGGAATCAGTGAGCCGGTGAGCAATCACTGGCCCACCCAACCAAGGCTTTCTCACCCCCGTGAAGGGCAGGTCGATCGCGGTTGATCGTCCTGCCCGTTTTTGTTGGCGTCGAGCGCCGTGCGACTTCGCGCCGCCTGTAGCGGAACTCGCAAGAGCTCCGTCTCTGCGCCCCCGGTCGGGTGACTATCGACCTCCGCTACGTCAGAGGCGACGAAATAGGCGTCCCGGTCAGGAGGGAATGCAGGGGAACGTTGACGCCGCTCAGGGGACCGTCTCGGCGGATCATCCGGGGATCACTCGCAGCGGCCGTGGGGTCCGCTAGCCACTTCGCCGGTTCGGGATTGCGGGGATCCTGCCGCCCCCATGCCTCCAGTACGGGCTTCGCCGCCACGGAGTCGCCGCAGGCCAGGAGGGTCGTGGCCAGCCATTTCAGGCAGATAACATCCCGGCATCCATGCCCATAGGCGGCATTTAAATAGGCCTTCGCGGCAATCCAGTTTCTCTGCGACGCATAGCAGGCGCCTCGTACGGCGCTGCGCAGGGCCTCCAGGTGCGGAGTATCACCGGGCAGCTGGCCCACATGGGTCAGTGCCGCCTCCCGCTCGCCCGCATCAATATAGGTTTCCACCAGCCGGCGTCGCATGCGAACGGATTGAGGGTGGTCTCGCAGTGCTTCTTCCAGAAACTGCGCCGCTTCCCGCTGCTGCCGCAGCAGTTGGAGCGAAACGCTGTAGCAGACGGCCGACACATCGCGAATGTCGACGATGTGCCAGACCTGAGGTTGGACATGTCCATAGCGGTAAGCGGTCAGATAAGCCTGCTGAGCCAGCTGCGCCTGTCCCCGGGTATAAAGATGTCCGCCGAGTGCGCACAGCAGTTGGGCGTCGAGCGGGAAGACCTCGAGCGCTTCCATACACAAGCGCAGAATCCGGTCGCGGTCGCGATCGGCGTCCAACGCCGTCAACAAACCGTAGTAGGCCTCGAGCATGTCGGCCGTTCCCCGTTCCGCGGACGCGAGCGATTGCTCATAACATGCGGCGGCCCGAGGCTGGTCACCGAGCACAGCAGCGGCCTCGCCGAGACAGTTCCACAACCGAGGCGAGAGTCCCTGCTCGCGCTGCTCGTGTTCAATGAGCCGGATGTTGCGCTGGGCCCGCCGCTTCTTCACGCGCGGATCGTGCTCCCGCTCGCCGCGCCGAATCAGGTAGGGCAGGCCCTGAATCGGGAGTCCTAATGCGGCGAGCGAATCGTCACACGACTCCCGCAACCGGCCCTGGAATTGGATCCGCTCGTGGCGCGGCAGTAAGCGAAGGCGAGCCACTTGCTCCTGAGGCGAATGGTCATCCGCCGCCGGCAAACGCACGAGCATCATATATGCGGTACGAGGATTGGCTTCCGTCGCCAGGAACTGCCGCAGATCCCTGGCATCGCTGTCGCTGAGCGTCTCACCGGCGTCCAGCCACAGCGTCCAATCTCCTGTGACATGTCCCGCGGCGAAATTGCGGGCGGCTGAAAAATCGTCGGACCATGGCCAGTCGTAAACCCGAGCGCCGAACTCGCGGGCAACCTCGCGGGACTTGTCCGTGGATCCCGTGTCGACCACCACCAGTTCATCGGCGATTTCTTGAACCGAGGCCATCGACAGTCGCAATCCGTCCGCCGCATCGCGGACGATCATCGCCACACTCAACCGCATACGAGTCGCCGCTTCGTGCATCGATCCATCTCCCAGCAATAATCGATTCTTTCGGGTTCGATAGTCATCCTGCCGGAAAGGCAGCGGCCGAGCGGGCGGAGCCAACTCGCCACACCGCAGGGGGGCGAAGTGTACAAGTCGCTGCCAATCCGCGATAGGCCATTTCGGCCTTGTCCGACACCGTGAATTCTGTTACATCCCCCCCTCCTCGACCGCCGGCCTGGCTCGCACTGCCGAGCCGTGCCGGAGCCGAGCACATTCAACTTTTCTTGTCCTCATGTAGTCGGCCAGACGCATGAACATTGGCGTGTTTCTGCCCAATTGGGTCGGCGACTCCGTCATGGCAACGCCCACACTTCGCGCGTTGCGTGAGCATTTCGGATCGCGCGCTCGCCTGATTGGGATCCTGAAGCCGTATGTCGCGGCCGTCTACGCGGGCACCCCGTGGCTCGACGAATACTGGCACTACGATCGAGGACACTGTCCGAGTGAACTGAGCATGTTGGCGCTGCTCAAGCGACTGCGGCGAGGGCAATTCGACAAGCTGATCCTGCTCACCAATTCCCTCTCCACCGCTGCCCTGGCCTGGCTGAGCGGCACGCCGGAACGCATTGGGTACGATCGGTACGCACGCGGCTGTTTCTTGACCCACTCCCTCACTCCGCCGCGCGCAGGCAAAGAGCTCGTCCCCATCTCGGCGGTGGACTACTACCTGCAACTCGCCGAAGCGATGGGGTGTCGTGATCTGTCACGACGCGTCGAACTGCGGACCACGGCCGAAGAAGAAGCGTCCGCACAGCAAGTATGGCAAGCGCTCAAACTACCTCCCGCAGGCCGACTTATCGTGATGAACACGGGAGGTGCCTACGGAGTTGCCAAGCACTGGCCAGTTCATTCCTTCGCGACGCTCGCCCAGCGTCTGGTACAGCAGGATGATGCCACGGTACTCGTCCTTTGCGGACCGTCGGAACAGCAGACGGCGAGGGAAATCGTCGAACGCGCTGGACACGAACGCGTCAAAAGCCTCGCCGGCCAGCCCCTGAGCCTGGGCCTGACCAAGGCCTGCGTCCAGCGCAGCACGCTGATGGTGACCACAGACAGCGGCCCACGCCATCTGGCCGCCGCCTTCAACGTGCCGGCCGTGACGTTGTTCGGCCCGACCGACCCGCGCTGGAGTACGAACTACAACCCGCGCGAGATCTGCGTGCGTCTCGATCTGCCCTGCAGTCCCTGCGCGAAACGAGCCTGCCCGCTGGGGCACCATGACTGCATGCGAAAACTGACGGACGAAATGGTCTTGCATACCGTACGTCAATTACTTCCGT
>JBFWYF010000225.1:0-9287 GCA_050186685.1 Pirellulaceae bacterium | reverse complement strand
GTCGTGATTCAGGACACGATGGGGGACGGCCCATGGTGTGTGCTGGGGATTGGTCAGGGCATACAAATCGACGACCGGTGTGCCGGCGGCCGCCGCCATATGCACGGGCCCGGAATTATTCGAGATCAGCAGGGGCGCCAACGACAGGAGCGCTCCAAACTGTGCAAGCGAAAGTCGACCAGCCAACGAGACGACGGGCATCGTCAGCCGCTGCCGGACGGCCGCCACCACGCCGAGCTCCGCAGCGGCGCCGGTCAGCACAATCTGGAAGCCGTGTATTTCCATCAGTTCCTGGGCGGCCTCGGCAAATAACTCAGGTGGATACCGGCGCGAACTCGCTGTAGCTCCGGGATGGACAACGAGCCAGGGGCGGCACAATGCGATACCTGCCTCCTGTAACCGTCCGCGTACCTCACTTAGTGTCCCCGCGGGAATTCGCATGCGGAGTGCTTCCTGATCGGGCTGAGCTCCGATCGCGGCGACCAGGTCCAGCTGCCGGCGAACCTCGTGGCGGATCACGGGCAAGTTGTCGACTTCGGCGAGCCAGTGCGTGAGCAGCTGATAGGGGTTCTCGCGGCAATAGCCCAGGCGCAGTGGGATACCCGCGAGGTAGCAGACGAGAACCGCCGGGAGCGGGTTCTGGCTGAAGACGGTGAAGACCACGGCCCCATCGAAACCCGCGTCCATCATTTGCTGGATAAGTGCGTGGTCCGGCTGGCAACCCCGCACGGGCGTGTGCTTCATCCAGGGCGCTTGGTAAACCCACACTCGGTCCACGTCCGGCAACAGCCGAGCGGCCTCGGCGCCGGCGGGCGAAGTGAGTAGCGTGATTTGCACATCCGGAATGGAGACCTTGAGAGCGCGGATCGCCGGCGACGTCATGAACACGTCGCCGAGCGAATCAAGCCGGACGCACAGCAGGCGCCGGGCAGATTGCCACGGAGGCAGCATGTTCGACTCCCTGAAACGAGGCTCCTGCGGCGGTCGGACCGTAGGCGTTGCAGATCCTGGCGATGATGCCGCTCGTGGATCGGTCTGCCACAAACGGCAGGATTTTGATACAGCCGCCTAGTCGTTCCACCAGGTCGGCTTCGGGCAACGTAGCCCGAGAGTAGTCGCCACCTTTTACAAAGACGTCGGGGCGGACCAGCTCGATCAGCTGGTGGGGCGTGTCCTCCGTGAAGTACACGGTGTGGTCGACGCAACCCAGAGCGGACAACACTTGCATACGATCCGACAGTGAGTTGATCGGCCGCCCTGGACCTTTCAAACGGCGGATGGTCTCGTCCGTGTTGACTCCCACGACGAGGACATCGCCGAGACGGCGGGCTTGTTCGAGGTACGCGACGTGACCCCGGTGGAGGATATCAAAGCAGCCGTTGGTGAGTACGATTTTGCGGCGGTGGCGGCGATAACCGTCCAGCACGGGCAGGAGGGCGGCCGCGTCCCCGCGCCGAGTGGGCTCGCCCGCCAACTCATCTCGGAGTTCGGAGACCGAGCAGGTCGACGTGTGCTCCTTGGCGACGACAACCCGAGCGGCGGCAGCGGCCAACTCGGCGGCCGCGTGCGTCTCCGCGTCGGCAGCCAGCGCAAGTGCGAACGTGCTCAGATACGTATCTCCGGCTCCGGCCGTGTGATGCTGTGGCGCGCCTCGAGCGAAGGTGCGGTACTCGGGTTTGCCCCGTTCCAGGATAAGTGACCCGTCGCGGTCGAGGGTGACCGCGACGATGCGCGAGCCGGTAACGTCGAGCAGGGACTCTCCAGCCGCAGCCAGTTCCTCGCCTCGCCGCGGGCTTGGGGCGGCGGCGGTACGCCCTAGTAGCTGCACGGCCTGGCCGAAGTTCGGTTTGCAGATAGTCGTTCCGACGGCTCGAAACGAGGGAAGATGCTTGGAATCCACGGCCAGGATCCGCGGGTGACGCCGTTGAAGCTTTGCAAGTTGTGCGATGATCGGCGGCGAGAGAGTACCGTATCCATAGTCCGAGACGATGATGAGGTCTGCCTGCCGCACGGCCTGGCACAGCTGCCGCCGCAGCTGCTCTTCGATCTCCGTCTCGGCGCGGATGGTCGTACCTTGATCGAATCGAACGAGCAGGTGATGATCGCACTCCACGCGCGTCTTGACCAGCGTGCGTCGGCCGGACGCGGCGAGCAACCCATCGGTCACAATACCTGCTTCGGCCAGCAAGCTGCGTAGCTGTTCGTTCTCGCAGTCCTGCCCCGTCAGGCCGAGCAATTCGACTCGAGCACCCAGGCGCGCCAGGTTCAAGGCGCAGTTCGCGGCGCCTCCGGGCATGTCGGTTCGCGTAGCAACATCGACCACGGGTACGGGCGCTTCCGGACACAGTCTCCGGCTGGCGCCACTCAGGTAACTATCCAGCATGACGTCGCCGATGACGACGGCTGTCAATTCCCCGAATCGGTCCAGTATGTCCAGGGACTCACGAAGCATTTCGGATGGCTCCCGCTACGAAGAATGGGACGTGGCAGCGGCCCGGCAGCCGCGCACGATAAGATGTGTTCGGCCGCTCCCGACAGGTCCGAGACGATCGCGTCCGGCACGCGGAACGGTGACTGCTGCCATTCGGTCTCGTTCCCCACGTCACACAGCACCGAGCGGCAACCGGCTCGATGCCCTGCCTCAATGTCGTCGAGAATGTCTCCGACCATCCATGACTGAGTTAGATCCAGATGCAGGTCGGCGGCGGCCTGGTGCAGCAGCCCGGGCGCCGGTTTGCGACAGGTGCACGCCTGCGCGAACATCGCGACGGAACCTCGAGGGTGGTGAGGACAGAAATAAAAGCCCGCCAAGGGGACGTGCACGATCGCGAGCAAGTCGCGCAGATAGTCGGCCACGGTCAGCACCGCGTCCATGGTGAAGTAGCCGTGGGCAATTCCCGCCTGATTGCTCACGACGACGATCCGGTACCCAGCGCCGCTCAGCTGGCGTGCCGCATCGATCGCGGTAGGCGCCAGCTGAATCTGGGTGCAGTCGACGTTATAGGGCACGTTATCAATGAGCGTGCCATCCTTGTCGAAGAATACGGCCGGATGGAGTGAATCCATGCTCAACCCTTCATGTGGTTGTCTGCGAATTGGTTGTCGACCACAGCAGTGGCGAGAGGTCGACCGACGAATGAGCGGCGGCGGCACGCCGCGCCCAGACTTCCTGGTACACGTCGGCGAGCTGGGCCGTCACGCGTTCCCACGTGAATAGTTCCTGAGCTCGTAACCGTCCCGCCTCGCCCAGGCGGGCGCGGAGCCGCGGCAGGGTCAACAGCTGGAATAGGCGCGCTCCAAGCTCGGCCGGCTCATTAGGCGGCACAAGAAACCCGGTACGTCCCGGCGCTACGGTGTACTTGATTCCGCCTACGGCTGATCCCACGACGGGAACTCCGCATGCCATAGCCTCGACGGGCGTGATGCCGAAGGGCTCGTACCAGGGGACGGTGACAAAGACGTCACCCGCGCTGTAGTAATATCGCAATGCCTCGCGACCTCGCCGCCCGGTAAACGTCACGCGGTCCGCGACACCCAGTTCATTGGCGAAGACCGACAGTCGGCCAATTTCCGGAGTTAGCCTCGGGTCCGGTTCTTCGGATTCGCCCCCCACAATCATCATGCGGGCCGAGAGTTTATGGACGTGAATCAATCTCGCGAAGCCTTCCAGGGCCGAATCGACTCCTTTGCGGGGCACCATGCGCCCAATGTGCATCACGAGGGGTTCGTTCAACGGCACACCGATGATCTGGCGCGCCTCGCGTCGGTCCACGGGATACATTTCACCTCGATCAAAACCGCAAGGGACCAGGCGCATCTTCGCGGGATCCGCGCCGTAGAGTCGGCACTGATCCTCTTGGTCTTGTGGACACTCCGCGATGATTGCGTCCGCCTCCTCCATGAGGCGGCCCTCCATGGCGGGTCGCTCGCGAGGGAAGCGATCGTGGACTCCTTGGTGCTGCAATCGCACTTTTCCCAGAGCGTGAAAGGTGATCACGAACGGGATGTCGAGCCGCCGTTTGAGGTCGGCGGCTACCAGCCCGGACATGAAGAAATTGGCATGAATCAGGTCATAGCGGCCCTGGGCGCGAATGAAGCCTTCCATCCATCGCGTGAACCCAGGCATCAGGTCCAACATGTCCTCTTTGGCAACATAGCTCGGTGGCCCTGCCGGGACATGGATGACGCGCAAATTATGCGCGAGCGAGACGAGAGGAGGAAGTTCGGCGGTGTCGCGGCGCGTAAAGACATCGACCAGAAATCCGCGCTGAGACAAGTGCCGGGCAACTTGGCCCACGTAGACGTTCTGACCGCCGCTGTCGACGCCTCCAAGGGCGCTCAATGGTGAGGCATGTTCGCTAATCAACGCTATGTGCTGCGACATGGCATTTCCTTTCCAGAGTGCGTGGTCGAACGAGGGTGCCGGTCACGCTGGCGAAGGCATCGTTCCAATCCGCAACGAATCGATCCCATCCAAACCGATCCCGGGCGTATTCCCGGGCGTTATCGCCGAGTCGCCGGGCTTCGGCGGGGTCGTGCAGCAGAAGTTGCATCCGCGGAATCAGTCTTTCGAGGCTGGTATCGACAAAGCCGGTAACTCCGTCCTGAATGGCCGTCGCCATTTCCGTTGTCGCCAACCCCACGACGGGCATTCCCAGCATCATGGCCTCGCAGACGGCCAACCCGAGGCTCGTGTAGCGGATGGGATTGAAGAAGAACCGGTAAGCGCGTTCAAAATCGGCCAGTTGGGGTGGCTTCACTTCGCCAAGTCCGCCGAGCGACTCAGATTCCATACCGACCAGATCCAGCGGCACGTGGCGGCGGGCTTCCAGAAAAATGTCCGGCCCCAGCCGCCGACCACGGGTTCCCAGGTTGTTGATGACGACAATCCCCCGGGCGAGTTCGCCCGTATAACGCAGGCCGTCGCGGTCAGGGACGCCGTGATCGATGATGCGTGTCGGCGTCCGGCCGCTGTCCCACATCAAGGCATTGAACGGAGTGACGTGAACCAGCAGGCCATCCGGATCCGCGAACCAGTGGCGCTGGTCCGTGGGATGATCGAGCGGCGGGTCATGCTGTACGAAAATGCGCGGCAGCCGCTGCTGCTCGGCCGACAACAGCATCTCGCGGTCTACAACGTAGTTGTCTCGATGCTGGTACAAGATCAGGTCGAATCGCCGCCCGCGCACTTCCTCGGCGGGAATGTCATGTACGTGATCGCCGAAGGGAAAGGTGTCGCCGCGACCGCCGTAGCCGGGCTCGCCGTCTCTCTTAACCGGTAAATAGAAGTCGTGGCCGGTCCGCGACAGGTACCAGAGATAGTTGCCATGGACATGCCACGTCAGGATCTTCAATCGGCGCATGCGAGACTCCGCTGCAGGACTGAGGGAGTTTCGGGAAATGGGTTCGTTCGGTCCAATCGCAGTGCAATCTCGACGACATTCAGAACATGTGCCGGAGTAATGCTCGAAGCGCAGTGGAAGTCGATGGGACATGTCCGATGCTCGCAGGGCCGGCACGCTGCCGGCTGTAACACGACTCGATGCAGCTTGTGATCGAGTGGCGCCCAACGGCGGGGGTCGGATCCCGTGACAAGCACCACGCTGGGCACACACAGGGCTGCGGCCACGTGCGAGACACCCGTGTCGTTGCACAGCAGCAAGCTGGATCGGGCGAGACAGACGGCGAGGGCACCCAACGAAGTCCGCCCAGCCAAGTCCACGTGGGGTTGCGTCATGGCCTGCGAGACGGCGGCGGCCAGTGTCCGCTCGGAGGGCGCACCGGTCAGGACGACGCCCAGCCCACGCCGCGCGAGGCTGTCGGCCACCGCCGCGAAGCGATCCGCCGGCCAGCGACGGCTGGGATACCGAGCGCCGGGGTGAATGCAAATATACGGTCGATCGGATAGGCCCTGCTCGGCGCGGAGTTCCCGAAACTCGGCCTCGTCTGCCGGAGTTATCGGGAATTCCAGTGAGTCGCCCCGTGGTGGAACGCCCAGAAACTCAACTAGCCGCAGGTGCCGCCAGATTTCGTGCTCGTGTTCGGGATACCGCAGGAAGGCTTCCCGTTCTGCATGCCGAGATTCCTGAGGATCAAAACCAGCGGCAAATCGGGCCCCGAAGGAACGGACGAGGTCGTTGACAATCGATCCGCTGCCGTGCATCTGGATGGCCAGATCAAACTTCCCTGCTTGTACTGCATTCTGGAAAGGGGGAAATGCGGCGGCGTCATATTCTCGTTCTGGCAGCCCCGGCTAGCCCGGGAACTCGATAAGCGCGTCCACATAGGCCCCGAATCGTGAAACGAACTCCGCGGCCCAAGGCAGGCTGACCAGCGTGACATGGGTGTGTGGCAGCGCGATACGAAGGGCTCGCAGCGCGGGGACGAGGCACAACATGTCGCCCAGTACGAGCGCTCGAAAAACGACGATCCGTTTCAAGTCGCAGAGACTGGGGAACCAGCGATGAAGTGGCAAGTCGGACATAAACTCTGCAGTGCAAACAGTATTGGGACGTGAAACCTCATCGACGACTCGGCACAAGGCAAAGAGTGCGCCCTAGTTCGCAAGGAGACGAAAGTGCGCGGAGTAAAAAGGGCAAAAACACGTAGGACTGCGATGCAGCGGGCTCGATGCGAAGCACGCGGAAGCGTGGCTGTGGACTTCCACTGGCGCGGCGCAGCGCCGACATCGCGGTCAGCGGCGAGACAGCTTGGCATGGCGTCGCTCACCGGTGTTGGCCTCCCCGCGGCCCCTTTTTTGCCAGCCAGGCCCGAAGTGGCTAGCGCAGTTGCGAATGGTTTCGCCACCGGGGCGCCAGCCTCACCCACGCTTTGGCGCGCATGGCTACGGGTTGGCGAACGTTACTGGCTGGCATAGGGATTGCGAAACATCGGGGTGCGGTTGCTCGGGTCTCGGACCCGAGGTGCTCCAGACTCAGGTTCGCGAAAAGGGGAATCACGTATGAAGGCATCTTCCTGGTTTTCAAAAATGGTGGGCATGTCCATGACACTCGACAATCTCCAGAACGTGCTGGTCGTCCAGCTGCGGGATCTGGCGAGTGCCGAGGATCAGCTGATCTCGGCGCTGCCGAAGATGGCCGACGCGGCGAGTTCGCCGGAACTGAAGAGCGCGTTTCAGACGCACTTGTCCGAGACACGTCAGCAAAAGCAGCGGCTGGAGGAGATTTTTCGACTGCTGCGCGAGGACGCAGGCAGCGAAACGTGCGAGGCCATGGAGGGACTGATATCGGAAGGAGAAGAAATCATCAACCTGGACGGCGATCCGGATGTGAAGGATGCGGCGTTGATCGCGGCCGCGCAGCGGGTCGAGCACTACGAGATCGCCGGCTACGGCTGTGCTCGTACGTTTGCTCGACGGCTGGGACTGCATAACGTCGCCGCGCTGCTGCAGGAGACGCTCGACGAAGAAGGGAATGCCGACAAGATCCTGACGCATATCGCGGAAAGCTCGGTGAACACCGAGGCGGCGAGGACCTAGGCAACACACGGCCGCGAGCTCAGGAGGAGTGGCGGCCTTGGCTGGTAGGAGTCGATTGATTCATGGCAGAGGCCGTGCCGCGCTGCGCGAGAGCGCCGCGCGGCGCTGGCCTGCCCTACCCCAGGAACTGAGAGAGAGCACATGAGCGCCACGCCCCGTACGGATCCCAGGCAGGAAGGCCCAATGCCACCGTTTCCCGCTAAGGAGCAGGAGCATCCTGGTTCCGAGGAGGAGATGGAGCCGAAGGGCGACCACGGCGAGTCTTCCTACCGCGGTTCCGACAAGCTGAAAGGTTTCGCAGCGATTATCACGGGCGGCGACAGCGGTATCGGGCGCGCTGTCGCCTTGGCGTTTGCGCGCGAGGGAGCCGACGTATTGGTCTCTTATTTGAGCGAGGATGAAGATGCTCGGGAGACGGTGCGGCTTGTGACGGAGAGCGGGCGGCGCGGGGTTGCAGTGCGCGGAGACCTTCAAGATCGCCAGTTCTGCCGCTCGCTCGTCGAGAGAGCGCAGAAGGAATTCGGCCGGCTGGATATTCTGGTGAACAACGCCGCGTACCAGATGGCCCAGGAGACACTCGCTGACCTCACCCAGGAACAGCTCGAGCGGACTTTCCGGACGAACGTGTTTGCCATGTACTATCTCTGCCAGGCAGCTATCCCAGTCATGAAACCGGGTAGCACGATCATAAACGTTTCGTCCATTCAGGCCTTTGAGCCTTCGCCTCAGTTGATCGACTATGCACCGACTAAGGCGGCGATCATCGGGTTCACAAAGGCGTTGTCGAAGCAAGTCAGTGAACGGGGTATTCGCGTGAACGCCGTCGCCCCGGGGCCGGTCTGGACGCCGCTAATTCCAGCGACGATGCCGCCGGAAAAAATCAAGAAGTTTGGCGATAACACGCTTTGGGAACGGCCCGCTCAGCCCGCGGAACTTGCGCCGGTGTTCGTGCTGTTGGCTTCACCTGCCGCGTCATACATTACGGGCGAGGTGTATGGCGTAACCGGCGGGCGCACGCCGTACTGAAATCCGGCTGTGTCGGCGCTCCTACAGTCCCAGAAACAGAATGGAGGCGCCGCAGGCCATCACCACGGAGCCGGCCAGGGCATGGCCCCATTGTTGGAACCGCCGAAACTCCAGAGAGAACACGCCGAGGTAGATCAGGGTGACCAAGGTGGTCATGGTCAGCAGCGTCGTGACGCCGAACAGGAAAGTGATCCATACGACACCGAACATGTTGGCTTCGGCGGCGGGAACCATCAACATCGGGATCAGGGGCTCGCACGGCCCGAACAGGAAGATTGTAAAAAGCACCCACGGCGTAAGGTTTCCGGTCGTTTTGGCCAGGTCACGAGCCTCAGGGTGGCTTCCCGACAGGCCCGTCCTGGAATCCGTCGAGCTAGATCGGGCGTCCTGTGTCCCGCCAGCCGCGGAGGCATGACCAGGCAGAGTCATGGCGTGATACAGGCCCCAGACGGTGTACAAGACACCAAATGCCAGCAGCATCCAGGCCGCGATGTCCCCGCGCACGCTTTCAAAACCCTCGAGCTGCGAAACGATCAATCCGAGGGCGATCCCGATAAAAGCAATGACCGCCGAGCCGAAGACGTGGCCGACCCCGCATAGCACGGTTATCCAGAGGGTCTTGCGCAAGGACCACAGCCCCACCCGCGACATGGCGACGAACGGAACGTAATGATCTGGCCCACAAACGCAATGCACGAACCCGATGGAAACGGCGGGCACTCCCAGCGAGATCAATTCCGTTAACATGATTCCTCCCGAACGG
>JBFWYF010000224.1:0-9314 GCA_050186685.1 Pirellulaceae bacterium | reverse complement strand
CTGTACGCCTTGCGCTTTGCCGAGTAGCGGAAGTCGCAAGACGACCTGTAGCGGAAGTCGCAAGACTTCCGACGATCCGCCGCCGAGATCGGAACTATTGCAAGTTCCGCTGCCCAGGGGCAAGTACCCTGGGGCATAAGGGACGGCGCGCCGATTGCCTGCTCCAGGCCGGGCAGAAATTTCAGGAATCCAAATACTTGACTGAAATCGTGAGGCGTAAGTAAAGTTTTTTAGTATGGTCGTTCGACCAAATGGATAAGAGGGAATCATCCGCGCCGCCGGGCGATTTCCAGCGTGGAATCGTCTCGGCAGATGTTTCGACCCCCGCCGGCGGAGAGAGACTGTGCCGTCATCTAACACCACGTTGCAGCGGTATTTTACGGGTATTGCCGAATCGGTTTTTCAGACGCAATTGGGCGTAGCCGACGTGGAAATCATCGACTACCTCGGTGATCTGCTCCTGCGATTCGTCCGCGTGGACGCGATTCACCGTATCCGAAATCTAAGTGGTCGGCCTATGACCGAAGTGGCCGAAATGCTGGTCGAAGCCAATGCACGCATCGGCACTGCTCGTCGCGAGGTGCATCGCCATATCGGCGACTTTACGCTCTTCTGGGCTGGCGTCTATCCCGAGGCACTTCGCGAAATGCGTAGTCCTCACAAGAAGGATCATTTCATCGACTACTGCGCCCAGGGCAAGATGGCGTACCGGATCGCAAGTACCATGGAGTCCGACGAGACCTCGTCGGCACCGGCCGATGTTCTGGAACGGCTCAGCGCCCGATTCGAGATGTGCGCCTACGGGTTGCGCGAAGTCCGCCGCGAATGGGAACGGCGCGACGACGATATGATTCATCCTCTGGTGGTGAATTAGGAGTGCCAGGTTCACCTAAATGACGAGACGGAAAGGCCACCGCGGCCGGCGCCACCCGTTGATCCGCCGCCGCACTCAGCCCGGCGCGAGTCCCGGCGTCGTCGTGCCGGATCCCAAGGCCAAACCCTCGATCATTCAGGCGATCGCCTATGGCCCGCAGGCGATCTGCGAAAAACAGCTGCATTCTCCTGCCGAAGCACGCAGCCTGCTCGACGAGTATCCCGTCGTGTGGCTGAACATCGATGGGCTCGGCGACGTCCGGTTGATCGAACAGCTAGGGGAACTGTTCGGCCTGCACCGTCTCGCTCTCGAGGATGTCGTCAACACGCACCAACGAGCCAAGGTCGATGTGTACGGCGACATCTTGTTCATTGTCGCGAGAATGGCCGACGCGAACTTCCGCACGAACACGGAACAGTTGAGCATGTTCGTGTCGCACGGTTTCGTGCTGACCTTCCAGGAGGAAGCCGGCGACTGCTGGAATCCGATACGGGAACGCATCCGCCACTCAGCGGGACGCATCCCGCAGAGCGGCGCCGATTTCCTGGCTTATAGCCTGCTCGACGCCGTCATCGACGCGTACTTCCCGCTCCTGGAACAGATCGGCGACGAGCTGGATACCATGGAGCAGGAAGCGGTCCAGGGCGGCCGCCACATCATGGAACGCATGCATCTGCTGCACAGCGAGTTGCTTTTTCTCCGCCGGGCCACTCGGCCGCTACGCGAAGCCATCGCGCAACTCTCCCACGAATTGACACCCGTGATAACGGATGCTACGAAGCCGTTTCTCCGGGACTGCTACGACCATGTCATTCAGATCATGGATCTGACGGATACCTACCGCGAGCTGACGACCGACCTGCAGAACTTGAATCTTTCGGCGCTCGGACACCGCACGAACGAGATCATGCGGGTGCTCACGGTCATTGCGACGATCTTCATGCCGCTCAGTTTCATCGCCGGCGTATACGGGATGAATTTCGACAACATCCCTGAGTTGCACTGGCCGTACGGCTACTACTTCGCCTTGGGGCTGATGGCGGTGACCGTAGTCGCCATGCTTGGCTATTTCACCTGGCGGCGCTGGATCGGCTGGGGGCGCCACTGGTAATGGCCGGGTGGGCTTCACCGTGTCTCCTGCGGGTGCGATTCCACTTCGACGACTCGCTGCGGCTACGGGTTAAATGACTTGTCCATACGCGAAACTTGTGAGGTGGACGCGGCACGAGACCGCGAGGCCGCCACCGAAGGATTCGTGCAGATGGAACCGTACTGGTAACAGGTGAAACACGCTCCCTCCGTCAGACGCGCTGGCTGGCGCGCCGCGTCGAGCGAGTGCCCGAGCAGCGAGCCGGGAGACTCGATCAAGATCGGGCAGACGTGAATGCCCCGATCGGTAACGGTCCGGCTGTGATGGCAGACCAGCGTTGAGGGATCGAAATCGGCGAGCATCTCAGGAGTCACCCGCTCATCCACGCTGTAAGGTCGCGTGCGTTGTGCCTCGGCCCCGAGGTAGAGGGCCGGCAGCAGCTTCAGCCGGGGGCGCGAGTAGCCCAGGCTGCGAAGCATCTCTACAAACTGCCCGACCACCCGTCGGTCTTCTCCTTCCGGCCAGGTGCGAGCGGCCGTAATGATCGGTAGGAAACCGTGCGCGACCAGCTGGCTGACGCCTCGCATCGCGCGGGCAAATGTCCCCTCGCCACGTACCGGATCGTTCGTATCCGGAGAAAAGCCGTCGATCGATACACGCCACTCGAGTGAGTAGAGACTCGCGTCGTCGGCCTCGCGCAGCTCCGTCAGCCAGGGTTCCTTGAGCACGGTGCCGTTGGTCAGCACCGTAGCAGGCCCGTATCGCAAGGCCTCGCACAACATGGGGACCAGTTCCGGATGCAGGAAAGGCTCCCCACCCGTGAAGTAGTACTCCTTGACTCCCCACGCCACGGACTCGGCCAGCAGGCTCTTCACGCGCTCGAACGTCAAGAACCCGAAGGCACGGTTCGTCGGGTGGCAACTGATAAAGCAATGGTGGCAAGCCAGGTTGCACAGCGTGCCGGTGACCTGAAACCACAGATCATCGAGATGAGCCAGGGGCACTTCAGGAATGCGAGTCATGACGTGTCCTGCCTTTAAGCCCAACGCTCGTCGCCTTGGTACAAGTCGAGCGTTTCGCGTTCGCCGATCAGTGAAAACAGATCGCGGATCTGGCGGTAGCCGATCGACGCGAGGAATTCCGGGTTTCGTCCGTAACTCTTGGCGCCCAGGATGTAAAAGTCGGGTTCCGGATTCAACAGCGATTCAGCGCCGTGCGAAGTCTGCCGCAGGCAGTCGCCGGTGGTTCCCTGCAAGCGGGCCGCGAGCTTCATGGGGCCGTCCGTCGCGTAACACGTGTGCAGCTGGAGCTCGGTGGCAAGGGAATGGTCGGGTCGGAAACCGACGTTTGCGATCACTTCGTCGAATGTTTCGTCGGCGGCATGCGAGCCACGCGTCGTGACGTGGAATGTCCGCGTGGAGGTATCGTAGCGGAGGGCTACGACGACGGTTCCCGGCCACCAGGTCACGGGCTCCGCGCCCAGGGCAGCTTCGTTTGCGCGGCGCACGAGGCTCGCCCGCTCGCTCAAGGGATCGTCTGGAATCTCCACCAGGGGCCCACGACCGTCGGCGTCTGCCGGGGCGCGGACCGCCCACACGACGCTTCCGCTGCTCGTGCTTTTCGCCAGATCGGCCAGGGCCAGCACCGAGGTCGCCGCCGAATAGCCGCCACCCACGACGAGCACGCGCCGCTGAGCGAACCGGGACCGCTCCCGTCCGGCAATGTCCGGTAGTCCGTAGAACATTCGCTCGCGGCAGGCCAACTCGCCGAGAGCCGGCGCGCCACCCGGGCCGAGCCAGCGTGGCGTGGCGTACACCCCCGATGCGTCGATCACAACGTCTGCGGTGGTTTCCCGCTCCTCGCCGTCCGGGTTGCGCACCAGCAGCCGGAACAACGATTCCCGGCGTTCCTCGTTCCCAACGTGTTCGTGCTTGAGCCAGTCTTCGCGGGCGACTGCCACGACGCGAGTGTGCAATCGCAAGTGATCGGCCAACAGATCCGTCTGCGATAGTGGCACCAGGTACCGGCGCGCCCATTCCGCCCCCGTCAGCAACGCATCGGGCGGTGGCGGAGCATAAGCCTCGTCCTGCGCGGCCAGCGCTCCCAGCCCCAACGGCGTCGAGTTCATGCGGAACGGACTGAACAGCCGCACGTGTCCCCAGCGCTGGACGTTTTCCGCGACGTCCCCAGCATCGAACAGCTCGACGTCATACCCGAGGAAACGCGCGTACAACGCCGCTTCCAAGCCGATAGGGCCAGCGCCGATTACGGCAATCTTGGCAGGCGTATCGACAGCCATGCTACTCGGATCCTCTCTCGCTGCCCGCCTTGCGTGCAGCGTCTCACCTGATTCGCCCTTCAACCACGGCCAACGCGGAATGGCGACAGATCGATCTCGGGCCGCTCGCCGCGCACCAACTGTCCCACGACAACCGCCGTTCCCGGCGACATATGCAGGCCGCTTCGAAAATGCCCGGCCGCGGCATAGACGTTGTCCCATTCCGGTACTGGGCCGATATACGGAAAACCGTCATACGTGCCTGGACGCAATCCGGCCCACGTCCGTTCGACGCGGAACAGGCGCAAGGCGGGCACAATCGTGTGGGCGAAATGCAGCAGCTCGTCGATCCCTTCCGGCGTGGTCCCCTTGTCGAACCCCGCTTCTTCCTCCGTGGAACCGGCCAACACGTACCCGTCCTCTCGCGCAACCAGGTAGCGGGAACCTTCATTCAATACGTGCCGAAAAGGACGCTCAGGGCCGCGCAGCAGGACCATTTGGCCGCGAATCGGCAAGATTCCCGTCTCGACCCCCCACCGCCGCAACAACTCCCCGCTCCACGCCCCGGCGCAGAGACAATAGCATCCGGCATGCAAATCTCCGGCCGATGTTCGCAGCACCGTTAGCACTCGTCCGTCGCGACTCGGCTCATACACGGTCACCTGCCCGTCAATGACGACCTGCCTGAGTTCGCAGGCCCTGCGCAGCGCCGCGAGATGCCACGGATTCCGCAATTGCGCCTCGTCGGGCAGCCAGTAAGCGGCCCGCACTTCCCCTGCCTCGCAGGGCACCGCGAGCGCTGGCTCGAGTCGAACGATTTCTTCGGCGGGCAGCTTCTTCATTTCGACTTGCAAGTCGCGGCAGACGTCGGCCAGCCCCGCGAGCGAAGCTGCTTCGCCAGCCGTCCGAGCCAGATAGATGCCGCCGCAGCGGCGATAGCCTGTGTCGATCCCCGTTTCCTCGCGCAGTCGCTCGGCCCACACCGCATGCAGCTGATGGCTGATCCCGCGCAACTGCTCATACGGATGATCGGCCGTGTTCGGATTGGCAGGCGGCAAGATTCCCGCACCCGCCCATGACGCCTCACGCCCCGGCTCTCCGCGGTCGATCACGCGCACCCGCAGGCCCTGGCACGACAACTCGTAGGCCAAAGATAACCCCACGACTCCCGCGCCCACGATTACGCAATCTTCCATCCCGAACCTTTGAACGAAGAGAGGACCTGCACCATGCTGTGCCGTAGCGCGACAAGTTCTGGCTCCTGCACGTGCCGCAAGTCGCCGAACAGCCGCTCGACGTCGTTCAACTCATCGACATCGTACCACGCAGGCAACTCCGCGAAAGGGACCTCATTTTCCTGTAGTCGGGTGACGGTTTGCGCCCACACGTCCGGAGTACTCCACGTCATCTCCTCGAAGATCGGTGGAACGGTGCCGGAGACTCCGACCAGATAGTAACCGCCGTCGTCACTTGGCCCGAGCACGACAGGAAACCGGTTCAGCAACTCGGCCGCACTTTGCAAGTAGTCCAGCGGTACATTCGGACTGTCGCTTCCCAGGATCAAGACTCGCCGCAGGCCGCGCTGGAAGGCCTCGGTGCAACACTGCTGCAATCGCGAGCCAAGGTCTCCGCCCCCTTGTTCCTCGACTTGCCAGCCTCCGTTGGCGAGATCCACGAAGGCCCTTCGATGCTCGAACGGTGTAAATCGCAGCTGCCGCACACCCGCCAACGGACTCAGCCGACGCACCAGCGTTTCCAGAAAGACCCGGTAGAGCGCGGCTGCCGGATCGGCCCCCATGGCGGCGGCCAGGCGTGTCTTGACCGCTCCGGGCTGCCAGTATTTCGCGAACACCACCCACAGCGGCAAGTCTGCCATCATGTTCCCCGTGGCCGCTGGAAAAAATGACTCGTGCGGACGCTTTCGGCGAAAATCGTACCACCCTCGACCCGGGCGGGGGATGGATTATCATCCACGCTACTGCGAAGTGTCCAGGCCATCGCGGCCTGGTGCCGTCCTCGGACCAAACTCGCCCTTGTCGCTCGGCTGTACGGGCCACACTGACTGAGGAACTCGTCCATGATGCCCGCCGATCTCATCAACGTTCTACGCGTCTCGCCCGGCGAAAAGTTCCGCTTAAAGGACTTCGATACGGGTTGGGCTCAGACGAAGGAACTGAAGGAACTTGGCAAAGAAGAAATCAAAGAGCGGGCACGCGCCTTGCTGGATGCGAGCCTGGCAGATTTGACAGAAGCCCAGGAGTTGCTCTATGCGGACGATCGCTTCGCGCTACTCGTCATCTTTCAAGCCATGGATGCCGCCGGCAAGGATGGAACGATCAAGCATGTCATGTCCGGCATCAATCCGCAGGGGTGCCAGGTTTTCAGCTTCAAGGTGCCATCGGCGGAAGAGCTCGACCATAACTTCCTCTGGCGTTACATGCGGTGCCTGCCCGAACGGGGACGAATCGGCATCTTCAATCGATCGTACTACGAAGACGTGCTGGTAGTGAAAGTCCACCCGGAGTTACTCGACCGACAGAAGCTTCCTCCAGGGAATCGCGGCAAAGCGTTCTGGGCGCAACGCTATGAGGACATCAACTGCTTCGAGCGGCATCTGGCCAGTAACGGGACGGTTATCCTGAAATTCTTCCTGAATGTCTCGAAAGCCGAGCAGAAGCGGCGGTTCCTCGAGCGGCTGGATCGCCCCGAGAAAAACTGGAAGTTTTCCGCGGCCGACGTTGCCGAGCGTGAACACTGGAAGGACTACATGCGAGTCTACGAAGATGCCATTGCCGCGACGAGCACGAAATGGGCCCCCTGGTACATCATCCCCGCCGATCACAAGTGGGCGACGCGTGCCATGGTCGCCGATATTATTTCGAGCAAGTTGCGGTCGCTGGACTTGAAATACCCCGTGCTGACCGACGAACAACATCAGCTACTGGCCGAAGCACGCGCCCGGCTGGAGCAAGAATGAAGCCGAGCTACCCGTCGGCAGACAACATGAGGTCGGGTTTCGGCTCAGCCCACGAGCCGTGGCCGCATCAACTTGCCTTGGACGAAATCCCCGCTCATTGGCCGGTATCGCACCGGTGACGAACAATCATGGCTGGCACGAGCCTCCTGACGCTGATCGACGACATCACCACGCTGTTGGACGATGTCTCGCTGTTGACGAAAGTAGCTGCTAAGAAGACTGCGGGCGTGCTGGGGGACGACCTGGCGCTGAACGCTCAGCAGGTCGCCGGTGTAGCAGCCAACCGGGAACTGCCGGTCGTGTGGGCCGTTGCCAAGGGTTCGGCCGTCAACAAATCGATCCTGATCCCCGCGGCACTGGCCATCAGCACAGCGGCTCCGTGGGCGGTCCTGCCCTTGTTGATGGTGGGAGGTGCCTACCTGTGCTTCGAGGGCGTCGAGAAGCTGGCCCACCGATTCCTGCACAGCAAGGCGGAACGGGAAACTGAGCACGTGGAACGCCTGCAAGCGCTGACCGATCCCCAAGTCGATCCGGTGGCTCTCGAGAAGCAGAAGATCCGCGGCGCGATACGGACCGACTTCATTCTCTCCGCCGAGATCATCACGATCACCTTGGGCACCGTCGCCGAATCCCCGCTTTTGACACAAGTCGGGGTGTTGTGCGGCGTCGGTGTGCTGATGACCGTTGGGGTTTATGGCCTGGTGGCGGGAATCGTCAAGCTCGATGACTTGGGACTGTACCTGACGCGCGAGGGCCCCGAGTCGTCCGCTGCGCGGCGCGGACTGGGGCGACTGATCCTGAAGGCATCACCATTTCTGATGCGTTCGCTGTCCGTGGCTGGCACAGCGGCCATGTTCCTGGTCGGCGGCGGGATCGTATCCCACGGCATTCCGCCCTTGCACCACCTGCTGGAGACGGTGACGCACCCGGTGGCCACCGTGCCCGTCGTCGGCACCTTGGCGGGCATGCTGGGCGACGGTGTCGTCGGATTGGCCACGGGAGGCGTGCTGCTGGCTGTCATGCTGGCGGCAAACCGCCTGTGGCGGAAGGCGTCTCCCTCCACAACTTGAGCCGAGCGCGGTGCTCTGTACCCGCATCACCCAATCACCACCCGGCTTCACGGCCAAGGAAAATCCAGCGTCGGATGCCCCACATACCGTTCCATCTCCAGGCTCAGACGAGCGCCGCAGCCCGGCGCCAAGCGAACGGTCAGGTGAGGTCCCTCGAGCGGCTGTTGCTGCGCGCCGCTCGTCACTCGCTTGAACCGGTGCTCGGCGTATCCGCCGGCCTGTACGACTACGGAGCGAGGTTCCAACTGATTGACGTTGACCAGGGTGACTGACACGCGGTCGGCCGTCATCTCGTCGATCAGCGCCGCCACGTCCTCCGGTAACCCGGCTCGCCGCCGTTCCGGATCAAAATACCGCAGACGGCAAAACAGGGCCGATCCGCTGCGTCCCGGGTGCAGGCCGCCCAAGGCGAGTTCAATCATGGATACGACACTGGCCGGATTGTGTGCCATCGGGTCGTCAGCCAACCGTGTGTCGGGAGTCGTCGTGTCGTCGCGGATGGCCTGCACTTGCTTGCCAACTGGAGCCAGGTCGTCCCGCAGCGCCTGTTCGGGATATCCCGGATTGCGCCCGCGCAAGTACGCGTACCACGGGTCGCGCTCGACACGCGCCAAGTCCTCCGGCCGCATCGAGAGGTAAGCAATTTCTGAAGCCCCCACGGCATACTTCTGTGGCGCGTAGTCGTACCAACCCTGCGCACCATGCATGCGCGGATACATCACCACGCCGTCGACCGTCTTCTGCTGGCTGTTCACGGCATCGATTTGCCGACGCCACGGATCCAGGAACTGGTCGTCGCCAGTCAGCAGATACGCATTCATGAACCCCTGCAGGCCGGCATGATGCTGATTGCGGCTGATCTTCTTGCCGGTGGCGGGGTCCAAGACCGTAAAACCCCAGCCATAGACGCCTCCCCACCAATGACCGCCCGTCTCGCCCCCGATCTCGCCGTTCAATCCAATGTTGGTCGGAATGATGTTTCCGTTGGCGATCATCCGGTCGCGCCACGCCCCGACATACTCGAG
>JBFWYF010000223.1:0-9322 GCA_050186685.1 Pirellulaceae bacterium | reverse complement strand
GGCGATAACGCCGTTCCCACGATTTTCAAATTCTTCAATCGCCCGTTGATGATCGCCCTGACCGTATCTCCCGGCAGCAGGTGGTGAGCTTCGGCAAAACCCTCCGCGACCAGCACTTCGTCGTCGGTCCCGGGCTCGATGTACCGGCCTTTCCGCAGGTGCAGCGTGTTGAGTCCGGCACGGGGGCGGTCCGGAATGGAAACCAGCCGCCCGACGGCCGGTTCGCTCAGATCCGGCATGTCCAACGTCACTTCGCGCACGACCCGGGTCTGCACCTGCGAGACGCCAGGAATCTCGGCGATGCGATCGCTCAGCGTATTGGGTGCCCGCTTCAAATGGGCAAAGACGCGAGCGAAGCGGTACCGGTCGTAGAAGGTCTCCCGCGTCGTCTCCAGCGCATTCAGCGCGCTGAGCGACATCACGTACGCCGCGACACCACAGGCGATCACGGCACAAATAGCGAGCAGCTGCCCCTTCATCTGCATCGCGTCGCGCAGCATTTTGCGGTCAATCGCTCGCATACTACCACTGCAGTTCCTGCGGACGGAGCTTGTGCGAATTGTCTCGCACCGCCGCGATGCGCCCATCCGCCACGGAGATAACTCGGTCCGCCATCCCTGCGATCGCCGCATTGTGCGTGATCACGGCGGTGGTTGTCCCGAGCTCGCGGTTGATCCGCTCGATGACTTCCAGCACGATAATCCCCGTCTGGATGTCGAGGGCTCCGGTTGGTTCGTCGCACAGCAGAACGTCCGGTTGCTTCGACACGGCCCGTGCAATCGCCACGCGCTGCTGCTCGCCGCCCGACAATTGTGCCGGAAAATGATTCATGCGGTGTTTCAGGTTGACCAGCTCCAAGGCCCGCTCCGGCGCCATGGGATTGCGGGATATTTCCGTCACGAGCGCCACGTTCTCCCGTGCCGTAAGACTGGGGATCAGGTTGTAAAACTGGAAGACGAAGCCAACGTGATTGCGCCGATACGCGGTCAGCAGCGAGTCGTCGCCCGCCGACAGATCCTTGTCCCGGTACCGGACAGTTCCCGAGGTAGGGACATCCAGACCGCCCAGAATGTTCAACAGCGTGGATTTGCCGCTGCCGGACGGGCCCAGCAGCACGACAAACTCGCCTTCGTACAGGTCGAGATCCACGCCGCGGAGGGCATGCACATCGACCTCACCCATGTGATAGACCTTGGTGACGCCGCGTGCCTGGTAGACGGATCGCTTCGGCGGGGGAGGGGAACCGGCGGTCGGGGGTTGTACCGTCGCTGTGCTCATGGCGCAAATCGGGGAACCCCGACGAATCGTGGCGCGAGAAGCCGTCGAGCGTGACCGACCACACGGCCGTTCAGCCCGCGATCCCCGTATGGATCTCGCCGGCAATGTCCGTCAGGCGGAAGTCGCGTCCGCCTGAACGGAAAGTCAATCGCTCGTGGTCTACGCCCAGCAGGTATAGCAGGGTGGCGTGCAGATCGTGGATATGCATCTTGCGTTCCACGGCGAAGTAACCGTACTCGTCTGTGGCGCCGTAGCGCAGCCCGCCGCGAGTACCGCCCCCGGCCAGCCACATTGTGAACCCCTCGGGATTGTGATCCCGCCCATTCTTGCCTTGAGCGACCGGCGTCCTCCCGAACTCGCCCCCCCACATCACGAGCGTATCATCGAGCAGCCCGCGCTGCTTCAAGTCCTGCAGCAAACCGGCAATGGGACGGTCCACTTCGCGGGCATTTTTTTCATGCCCCTGCTTCAAATCGCTGTGCTGGTCCCACTGCACATTCGTATCGCTGTGCGTGACCTGGATGAATCGCACGCCCCGTTCGGCGAATCGCCGCGCCATCAGGCATTGGCGCCCGAAGTCTTCGGTTATCGGGTCGTCGAGTCCATACAACCGCCGCGTGGCTTCGGTTTCGTCCGAGTAGTCCTGCACCTCCGGCAGTTCGGATTGCATGCGAAATGCCAGCTCAAATGAGCGGATGCGAGCGTCGAGCGACGTTTCGCCGGGACTGTCGGCCAAATGTTGCCGATTGATGGAACTCAGAAACTGCAGCTGCCGGCGCTGTTGTGCCGTCGACCAGCGTTCATTGTGGATGTACTTGACCTTGGCCGCCGACGACGGTTGGCTGGCCACGCCCAACGGCACGCCCTGGTATTGTGCCGGCAGAAAGGCCGATCCCCAGTTCTTGACGCCGCCGTGAGCCAGCGTGGGGCAGATAGTCAGGAAGCCGGGCAGATTCTCATTCTCGGATCCAAGCCCATAGGTGACCCACGACCCCATGCTGGGACGCACAAAATTGTCGCTGCCTGTGTGCAGCTTCAACAGTGCCCCGCCGTGCGCCGCATTCGTGCCGTGCACGGAATTCAGCACGCACAGGTCGTCCACATGCTGCGCGACATGCGGAAACAACTCGCTGACCATCAACCCGCACTCGCCATAGGGCCGGAACTTCCACGGCGATCCGAGCAGGTTGCCCGTCGGCGCGAACTGCACGCGCGGCTTGGCGAACGGCAGCTCCTTGCCATCGTCTGCCTGAAGCTTCGGCTTGTAGTCGAACGTATCGATATGCGACGGGCCGCCCTTCATGAACAGGAAGATCACTCGTTTCGCCCGCGGTACGAAGTGCAACTCCCGCAGCTGGCCGCCGTGCGCAACCCCCGTCCGCGCAGCGGCCGGAACGCCTGCGGCTAGCCCTTGTTCTTCTAGCAGCGAGGCGAAAGCCAGATAGCCAAATCCCAGCGCGCTGTTGCGCAACATCTGGCGCCGGGATAACTGCCATTCGCTGTTTGAATTCATGATGCCCCTCATCGCACGTACAGGAATTCGTTGGAGGTCAGCAGCGCTTGGCACAAGGCCGACCAGCCTGCCTGGCCAGTCGCTTCTCCCTGCCCCGGTGTCCTGGCAAAGTCGCTCAGGAACTCCCGCGCCTGCTGGATCTCGGCGGGCGCTGCGGGACGGCCGAAACAGCGCGCATACAAGGCGCTCACTTGCTCCGCTTCGTTCTCCGACTGCGTCTCCGCGGCCAGGGCGTCGGCACAGTTCATTACCAGTGGACTGTTCAACAAGAAGAGCGCCTGGGTGGCCACCGTCGAACTCGACCTGTCCCCGCTCGGAACCGTCGCGTCCGTCGCGTCGAATAACTGGAGCAGATCGTACAGGTTGTTGCGCACCACCGGCAGATAAACCGTGCGGCGCGGCGCGTCGTATTTCGTCTCGTCCTTCGACGTGTGGTTGAAGAAGTAGTCCCGGTTGGCGACGTGCAGCAGGGATCCGCCCATGGTGAGGTCGAGCTTGCCGCTGACGGCCAGCATGGCATCGCGAAGCGTCTCGGCCTGCAACCGCTGGACAGGGAAATGCCAAAGCAGCCGGTTGTCGGGATCGGCCGCCTGTCCCTTTCGGAAGCGGGCCAGCTCCCCTGCCCCGATCTTCGCGCCGTCGTTCGCCGGCCCCGATGCCTGCCGGTAGACCGACGAGGTCACAATCTGTCGCTGGAGCCACTTCAGCGACCAGCCTTGCTCGACCAGCTGCGAGGCCAGCCAGTCGAGCAGTTCCGGATGACTGGGCTTGTCTCCCAAGGCACCGAAGTTGTCCGTCGATTCCACCAGCCCGCGGCCAAAGTGCCAGCGCCAGATGCGATTGACCATGACTCGCGACGTGAGCGGGTGCTCCGGACGGACGAGCCACTCGGCCAGTTGACGACGGCCGCTCTCACCCGGTGGAAATGCTTCGTGTTGCCGGATCAAGGCGGCCGGCACGCTCCGCGGAACGGTTGCTCCGAGCGTCAGATGACTGCCGCGAATGCAAATTGCCGTGTCGGAAACGCTCCCGTCGCTGACCCCCATAATGCTCGACACCGCCGGAGGCTTCTTTTCCAACTGGGCGACGGCATCGCGCAGCAGTTTCAGCTTGTCGCGCGTCTCCGCCGGGAACATCGACTCGGGATTTTTCGGCAACGTGGCGCCTTTGCCAAGCGACTCCTGCAGGTCGCCCGTGGCCGCGGCGACCAGATTCTGGATCTCGGCCTTCTTGTCTTCCACGGTGCGACGATGGGCGGCCTGGGCCTCCAGTTCCTGCGGGGTCGGCGCACTATGTTCGTACCACCGCGCGACTTTCGTGAACGTCTCCATCGTCTTCGTACTGCGGAAAATCCCGGCCAGACCGTAGTAGTCCTCCATCGAAATCGGATCGAACTTGTGATCGTGGCAGCGGGCACAGCCGAGCGTCAGTCCCAGAAACGTCCGGCCGAGCGTGTCGATCTGTTCATCGACGATGTCCATCTCCATCTTCCGCTCGTCGACTTCGGCCAGCACTTTGGCCCCCAAAGACAGAAAAGCGGTGGCGGTCAGGCGTTCCTTATGTTCCGAAGCGTCTTCGCTCGGGAACAAGTCGCCGGCAATCTGTTGGCGGGTGAATTCGTCAAACGGCTTATCGCTGTTCCAGGCCGCAATAACGTAATCGCGATACCGCCAGGCATTGCCGTGAGCGACGTTCTCGTCGGAGC
This sequence comes from Pirellulaceae bacterium, assembly GCA_050186685.1. Taxonomy (GTDB): domain Bacteria; phylum Planctomycetota; class Planctomycetia; order Pirellulales; family Pirellulaceae; genus CAZFLF01. Next base: position 4,826 of record JBFWYF010000223.1, on the reverse strand, counting down.
CGTTCGAATCGGCATACCTCGCCACGTCCAGCCAATGCCGCCCCCATCGCTCGCCATACCGCGGCGACGCCAACAGGCGGTCGACCAGCCGTTCGTAGGCATGGGGCGAGTCGTCTGCCAGAAACTCGTCCACGTCTCCGGGCGCCGGTGGGACGCCAAGCAGGTCCAAGGTGACCCGCCGAATGAGCGCCCGTTTGTTCGCTACCCCTCCAGGGGCCAGGCCCTGCTCGGTCAATTCGGCCAGGACAAAATGATCGATCGCCGTCCGAGCCCACTCCCGGCGCTCGACGGCCGGCACGGCAGGACGTTTCACGGGCTGGAACGACCACAACTCCCGCGCCGCAGCCTCCCATTCCGGCTGCCGTGATTTCGGCGCCACCGGCTTGGCCGGACGATCCGGATGTGGCAACCCCCGCTCCACCCACTTGCGCAAACTATCGATTTCCTCCTGGGACAGTTTGGCGTCCGGAGGCATTTGCAGGTCTTCGTTTACGTAACTTACGGCTACCAGCAGCAGGCTGTCCTCCGGACGTTCCAGCGAATACAGTTCGCCGGACGCCCCGCCCATGGCCAACCCGTCGTACGTGTCCAGTCGCAGGTTGGCTTCCTGCACCTCCGGACCATGGCACTGGTAGCAACGTGCTTCGAGCAAAGGCTTTACAGTCTGCTCATAGAATTGGATATCCTCGTCCGCCAGGCCCTTGGCAGGCTTCGTATCTTCACCCCGCGCTGCCGCCGGCGAGAGCCCCAGGCAAACGCAAACGAGACCTCCGGCCAGGAGATATCCATTTCGAAACCAGCTCGCAGAGAATCGACACTTCATGGCTGCCATTCGCCTCCCAGTTGGCAGCCATTATAGAGGACCCAGCCGGCGATTGCTCGCACCGCGGGGCCAAATTGCTGGGGTGAGGGCCGTCACGACGTAGCGGAAGTCGCCGGACGCCGCCCTGCTCCCGTCACATCGCACGACGTAGCGGAAGTCGCCAGACGCCGCCCTGCTCCCGTCACATCGCACGACGTAGCGGAAGTCGCCGGACGCCGCCCTGCTCCCGTCACATCGCACGACGTAGCGGAAGTCGCCGGACGCCGCCCTGCTCCCGTCACATCGCACGACGTAGCGGAAGTCGCCAGACGCCGCCCTGCGCGGCGTCGCAAGACTTCCGTGGAAAGTACCGGTGGCGCCGCGCCCTCGCCCCCCAGCTGGTTGCGCTGCACAGCTAGCGCGTGACGGTTAAGCCTACATTAAAGCCCTGGGCCCAGAAGTCGGTTTGGTTGCCGAACAGCGACATAGGCCGTGCGGCTCCCACCAGGGCATTGCCGTCGGTCTGTGTGCTGTTGACGACACGGTCGATTAACTCGCCCGTGCGGGTCACGTCGTTCAGCGCCAGGAATGTGTAGCCGAACTGCACGGACACCGCCCGACTGGGGTCGTATTTCACGTTAATGCCCACTTCCGGCAGGGCCGCGAAATCGTTTGCTGTTCGCGTGCCGATGTTCGTCGGCAAGGCCAGCAACCCGCCCGGTGTGGTTACCGCGCCACCAGCGGGCGGCGTGTCGATCGAATTGCTGCCGGTAATTGCCGCCGACCGGTGCAGATTACCTAAGGCAACTTTCGCCAGGATCTCAATCGTCCACAGCCCGCTCCATCGCTGAGCAATGATGCCAAGGTCGCCGCCGTGGAATTCGTTCTCCGCGCGGAAATAGTCCTGATAAGCGTAGGTCGTCCCCACGGGAATCGGAACCGCCAACTCGGTTCGCGTCTGGTTCTCCTGGATCAGCAAACCTTCCCGCAAGCGGAAATAGCGGTAGCCGCCGATCAAGTCAAACCGGCCGCTCGCGTCGCTGCGGAAATGCTGCCGCAGCAACAAAGAACCCGACTGGATCTCGCTCGAGGAATTAATCGTGATCGAACCGTCGGCCACCCCCGGAAAGGAAACGAGCCGAGCATCTTCCCCGTTGGGAGCAATTCCCACGTTGAAGAAAGGGCGAGCCAGAATCGGGGCCCCTAGTCCCGCACCGATCGCTCCGGCCGTGCGATTCGCATAGTCCCCCGTGTTTTCGTCGTCGAAGACCGCGAAATAGCTGGCCTGAATCCCCACGCATCCGTCTGGATCCAGCCATCGTCCCAGCGTAAACCGCATGCCCGACCGATACTCGTCGTCAATCTGCTCGTTGCCGAACAGGACGCGCGTTCCTGCGACTCCGATGACCCCCGCGTCGGCGCGAGCCGTACCCGCCGGGCTGGTGGTGACCAACGCCGGCAACGGATTGCCTTTCGTCCACCAACCAAGATAGTCGGCTTCAAACCAGTTTCGGGGCACGAGGCAACCGGTATCACAGCTAGTCAGTTCGGACTGGCAGGTTTCGCAGCCGCAACCCATGCCCTGGCCGTCGCAGCCACCGAATCGGCATCCGCCGGCCCCACAGGACATCGTCCCACCGCATCCACAGCCGCGACTGTCGCAACCGTAAGTTGCTCCCGGTCCGTTCCAAGCTGGGCCGTACATCTCAGCCGCCCCCTCCCAACTCGCCGTGCCGCTGGGCGCGGCCCGATCCGGGATTCGGGGGGCCGGCCGATCTCGGACCACACTATCCTGGCGGTCGGTCACCATCGGCGCCGGACGGTCGGAGGCCGAGGGCGAACTCTGGGACGCCAGGTTCATCGTCCGCCGGTTCAGGTTGAACAGGGGCTCGCCCCAGCCCGACCCGCGGGTCCCTTGAGCGTGTGCCGAACTCGAACCGCTCGCCGCCAAGGCTAAGCCGACGCACATAGCTAGCAGAGATCGTTGCGAAACGGTCATCCGACGTCTCTCCGACTGGTCGCTGAAGCTGAGTTGTCCGTCGCGGCAGCGAGCGCAAGCATGGCGGTCGCGAGTCCGCGCGGGTGAGCGGATACGGGATAGATCGGTTGGTCGGATTTTGCGGGGTTAAAGGAAAACGCCGGAAAGTCGGTTTGTGCCGAATGGTCCGAGGACCGCTGCACGCGGACAGGGGGGAGATTGCTAGAATGACGCCGAAGGAGTTCGCAAAAGGGACTTATGTCAACGTCATTGCGCCTCAGATCCTCCGTGTTGGCCGCCCGCGACAAGCTGGCGGAAGGCCGCCACAAGCTGCGCATTCAACACGATGCCGGATCACCCGGCATCCAGGTGTGTGCCCGGCTCACGGACCTGCTCGATACGGTCGTGCTCGATCTCTATCACGCGGCGATCAGCGAACTGGGGGAAACCTTAAACGAGCTGGTGGCTCTGGTGCCGCACGGTGGGTACGGGCGCCGCGACGTCGCGCCGTTTTCGGACGTCGACCTGATGTTCCTGTATCCGCGCGACGCCGAGGCGCAGGTGGCGCCGCTGATCAAGCGATTGAACCAGGACATCGTGGACGCGGGTCTGACGTTGGGATCGTCCCTGCGAACGCCCGAGTATGCGTGCGCGGCCGCGTTGAAGGACACGACGATATTCACTTCGCTGTGCGAGTCCCGGCTGCTGGGCGGCAGCGAGCCGCTCTACGCTCGCTACCTGTCCATGTTTCGCCGCAGGGCGCAACGGCGATCGCGCGCGTTGATCGAGCAGTTTGAAACAGCTCGTCGCGACGAGCGAAAACAGTTCGGCGAGACGGTGTATCTGCTGCAGCCGAACGTCAAGCGTTCGCGGGGAGGGCTGCGCGACCTGCAGCTGTTGCGGTGGGTCGGCTTCGCCCGTTACGGGGAATCGGATCCGGAGCGATTAATGCTGGCGGGCGCCTTGTCGCGCGAGGACCGACAGAAGCTGCTGACTGCGTACGAGTTCCTGCTCCGCCTGCGCAATGAACTGCACTTCTATGCCGGCAAAACCCAGGACTCGCTGAGCAAGGCCGAGCAGGTACGGCTCGCGGGGCTGTACGGGTTCGCCGCCGACGACGTGATGTTGCCCGTCGAGAAGTTCATGCGCGAGTACTTCCAGCACACGAACGACGTGCGCTACATCGTGGCCCACTTCGTGAAAACCTGTAAGACACGGTTCCGAATCACCAACTTGTTCGGGCCGATCTTCAGCCACCTGGTCGAAAAAGACTTCCGGGTCACGCAGACCGATATTGGCGCGACACGGCGCGGGCTCCGGAAAGTGTCTGGCGATCTCGCCCAGGTGCTGCGGCTGATGGATCTCGCCAATCGCTACGACGTCCGCATCGATCATCCGACCTGGCAGGCCATTCGGTCGACCATGTCGGATCGGACGGACATGCAGGTGTCTCCGGAGGTGGCTTCGCGCTTCCTGTCGCTCATCTCCCAACCGGGCCCGCTCGGCAGCCTCCTCCGGCGGCTGCACGAGCTGCGCGTTCTGGAGAAGATCATCCCGGCCATGGCCCACGCGCGGGGGCTCGTCCAGTTCAATGAGTACCACAAGTACACGGTCGACGAGCACTCGATCCGGGCCGTCGAGTTCGCCACGGAACTCACCCGCGACAAGTCGCCGCTCGGCGATACCTATCGGGCCATCCGCGACAAGCGTCTCCTGCACCTCGCGCTGCTGCTGCATGACCTGGGCAAGGGCTATTCGGGAGACCATAGCCAAGTGGGCAAACAACTGGCGATTCAGACGGCCCATCATCTGGGGTTGAAGCAATCCGAAACGGACACCCTGGCCTACCTCGTCGAGAAGCACCTGCTGATGTCGCATCTGGCGCAGCGGCGCGACATTCATGACCCGGACGTTGTCGTGCCATTTTCCGTTGACGTGCGTTCGCTCGAAACACTCCAGATGCTGTACGTGCTGACTTGTGCGGATCTCGCGGCCGTGGGGCCAGGCGTGTTGAACGACTGGAAGCAGGATCTGCTCACCCAGCTG